>ONLK01000015.1 GCA_900318615.1 uncultured Eubacteriales bacterium | reverse complement strand
TAGGATACGGTGTTCTTGTACAGAGTAGAGATATGGTTCAGAGGCCAGTAGCGGAAATAGGCTTTCCCGAGAATCTGACTGCGCTTCACGTACTGCAGGCTCTCTGCCTCTTCATCTGAAATACCCGGAATGTTTTCCAGGGCTTTCTGCGCCCAGTAGCGCGCGTCCGATGAATTATTGCGGTTATCGCCCAGCATCAGATAGCAGCCTTCCGGTACGTGGAAGGTATATCCGTCATTTCGCACGGTCCAGGTTTCCTTCAGATAGGGTTCATCGAGGGTTTCCTGATTGCCGTCCGCATCCGTGATGATGATTTTGGCATCCTTAATTTCTACCGTTTCTCCGGGAAGACCGATGATGCGCTTGATATAATTGGTTTTCTTTCCCTGTGCGGCGTCTACCGGGTATCGGAAGACGACAATGTCGCCCCGCTGCGGATCGGAGAATTTATAAGTCAGACGCAGGCCGATCAGACGGTCGCCCGGGTGAATGGTATTTTCCATGGAACCGCTGGGCACGGTCGCATTTATGATTATGAACTGGGTGATCACCAGAGCCAGCACGACAGCAATCACAATCACTTCAATCCAGCTTAGAATTTCGTGCATGGGACCTGATTTTTGAGAAGCCGCCGCCTTCCCGGCAGAATCCGCAGCTTCGTTCACATCCGGTAAGTTCTTTTGCATCTTCATAGTGTGAAAATTCCTTCCTCATCATACGTAAAAATATCTTTCTCATTATAACACGCGGAAAATATTCCTTCAATCTAAACTCAATTTTAAGAATCGCTTCCGGCTGTCAGCTTGTATTTGCGGGTGACTCATGCTAATATATAAAAAAGTTTTTACCTGAATTTTGCAGGAGAGATAATAGAATTTCACAGAGCAATTGTTCATAGCGGAGGTTATTATAATGAAAAAGGAAATAGTGAAAATAGGACTGGCAGCTGCACTGGCGGCGTTCGTACTGGCAGGCTGCGGCAAGCGGGCCGGCGAGGGAACAGCCAGCTCCGAACCGGCCACGACGGCACAGACCGGGACAGAGAAGAAGGTTCAGATCGTCACGGAGAGCGAAGCAGTTACGGAAGCTGTAACGGAAGCAAAGGTGCAAACCGTAAAAAAGACTCCGGTGTTTACGGAGCCGGCTACAGAAAACGTAACGGAGGCGGTTACGGAATCGGAGACGGTGAAAACCTATCCGGATCTTTCCGAAAGCGAAGAGAAGGAGAAGGAAAGCGAATTTGATGCACCCCGCACGTATTATGCGAAGGATGATATGAACATACGCCAGACTCCGAGCACGGAAAGCAGTGAAAATATCATCAGCTCCTTTGATCAGGGCGAGAAAGTAACCGTTACGGGAGAAACGCCGAGCTGGTATGTGATCTCCAAGGCGGATGGAGATGATACGCTGACAGGCTACGTACATAAGGATACTCTGTCTGAGACCGTTGTTGAACCAAAGTCGGAGGAGGAACGGGCGAAAATCAATGCACAGTATGCGGACGGCGGCCAGGATACATCCGATCACTACAGCGTAACCACGAACACGGAAGTGAACATCCGAAGCGATGCCAGCGTGGACAGTGATGCGATCGGATCCATCCCGGAGGGCGCGACGGTGACCGTCACCGGCAGCACGGAGGATGGCTGGCTTCAGGTAACGTATGACGGCACATCCGGCTACATTAATGCGAACCTTGTTTCCAATTCGTAATCAGGATATGGCATCTGGATGGAAGGGCTTTGGACGGCGGAGAACAGCTGAATAGACAGGATGGCACTGGGGAGCTTTGTTGCTCCCCTTTTGTGTCTGTTACAATTCATTTACAACTTTATACGCAGAAGTTAAATCGCCGGCTAAAACTTGCGCGAGTACGGGAGCAGGTGTTATCATGAAAGCAGTATTGGAGGATATATATATGGAAAACAAAAACAGATGGTTCAGGAATAGCGGCATGCTTCTGCCGGCTGTTCTTATAACTTCATTAATACTCGCCGGCTGCGGGCAGAGAGCGGACAACACGGTAACCACTTCCAGAACAACGGAAACCCAGCCGCAGACAACAACAGCCGCGGCGGTCAGGGAGACAGAAGCGGTTACGGAGAAGGAAACAGTCACCGAAACGGAAAAGCTGATAACGTCCGTCGACTATACATCCAAGGACGGATCCGTCAAAATCACCCTGCCGGATAATACCTGGAAGGTGACACAGGATACGGATGAGATGAGAGTTTTCCAGAGCGGAAGCAAGGCAATCATCAACATCCAGCACGCGACAACGGCCGCCGCCATGCAGAGTCTGAAGGTAAGCACCAGCGAGGACAGTCTGAAGAGGGATCTGGACAGCCAGTATACCTCAGACAACGCCTATGAAATCGAAAGTTTCACGAACAATGCGCTGAACAATGTCAATGTGTACAAGTATGTGATTAAGTTCAACGCGAATGAAAGAATGTGGGCTTATTCCGACACCTATGCCATCATTGCAACGGATCAGGCCTATGTGATCACCGGAACGGTCACGGATGATAACAAAACGCTTCTGAAATCCGTAGAGGATTCTGTGGACAGCTTCCGTGTACTCAAGGATGAAACACTCAAGCAGATTACAAGTGAGAAGCTGGTAGGAACAACCCAGAAAACCAGCGAAACAGCGAAAACGCAAACCGATACTACCGCACAGGCGGAGCTGAAAACCGAGAAGACATACAATTCGGTTTCACTGAAAACGATGGATATTACCAACGTCCGCCAGCAGCCGGGGACGGATGCGGCTCTTGTGACAACGCTGGATAAAGATGCTTCGGTTTCTGTCGTCGGCGAGACAGCCAACTGGTACAAGGTCAGCATCAACGGGACAACCGGATATATCCGCAAGGATCTTCTGACAGCCGGCGGCTCGGCAGCACAGACAACAACGGCTTCCTCTTCCGAAACCAATGCGTCCGGAAGTTCATCTTCTTCCGCAGAACTGAACACGGCCACCAGCTACGGAAGTTCAGCGACGCTCTACGCGACGGATGGTGTCAACATCCGCTCCAATCCGGGCACGGACAGTTCCGTAATCAGCTCGCTCAGCACGGGCAATTCCGTAACCGTAGTCGGAGAAACAGACAACTGGTACATTGTAAATGTGAATGGAACCACCGGCTATGTTTCCAAGGCTTATCTGACCAGCGACAGTTCGGCGGCAGGATCCAACACAGGAAGCAATACTTCTAATACCGGCAATACTTCTAATTCCGGAAATTCCTCAAATTCCGGAACGAACAGCGGATCGGGTTCGTCCGTCAGCCATGTCAGCGGTACGGTAGAATCGGCCGGCACGGATACCATGACGGTGATTACCGATGACGGCAAGGAATATACTGTTTATTACGGGGATGCGGCGGTAAGCTCGACGGATGGAATTTATGACGGCGTCTATGTTGATATATCTCTTAATGCCTCCGAGGCATCCAACGACGGAACACTGTACGCAACGAATGTAACCGGATATTGATGTGTGAATTTAATATATGAATGGGTGCGGCACGATGATCGCGCCGTTTTGGGTGCGCAAAAAACGCATACAAATACCGCTTTCATCTGATACTAAAAGGAGAAAACAGGGAGATTCATGGGTAAGGAGATCAGAAACGAAGCTGTAGATGAACTTTTCGATGCCGTTCTTCAGCTCAGGGACAGAGAAGAATGCTATAAGTTTTTTGAGGATGTCTGTACAGTCAACGAACTGCAGTCCCTGTCCCAGCGTTTCGAAGTAGCAAAAATGCTGACAGAGGGGAAAACCTATCTGGACATAGCAGAAAAAACCGGCGCATCAACCGCCACCATCAGCCGTGTGAACCGTTCTTTGCTGTATGGCAGCGACGGCTACAATATGGTTTTTTCCAGAATGAGGAAGGAAGAGGCCTGAAAAGTACAGGAAAAGAAAAAGAAAGATTGAAACAAAGCCGCAGGAAGCGGAGCACATCGAAAAGATGTCTTCGCCCGACCTGCGGCTTTTTATCATTGGTTTTTCATCCGCGTTTTTAGCGGATTTTTTCATCCTTGCGGATTTTTTCATCCGCTTTTCGAAGCTTTTCCGGTATTTCATCCCGGTAGCGTGTATCAATGAGCTTCTCAATGGCTTTCTTTTTGTAGTAGACATCCATGGTCAGGCTGCAGATCAGAGAGAAAAGCTGCAGATCATACTGTTTATCGGCAGGAGCATCCGTAAAGGCGGCATGAGCAGAGGATGCCTCTTCACGAATTTCATCCTTCAGGCGGTCAATCTTTTCGTTTGAAAACTGAAAAGCAGCATCATAGATATCCTTCAGACTCATTCCGCTCTGACGGTTGAAATACTCCGCCGTCAGAGGATGCAGCAGCCCGGAAATATCGCTCAGCGAAAGAAAACCCTTCCAGTAATAAATAAAAATCAGAACGATGATATGTTCCTTCGAATATTTCTTTTTGTCCGGTGCCGGCAGAAGTTTATTTTTTGCATAATTGTTGATCATTGTTTTCGTCAGGATTTTATCATCCTCATAACGGCGGTTTGCCTGAAGATGTTCCTCCATAAAGGTAGTCACCTGATCCATATATAAATTAATATCCGGAATATCCGTCGACTTCACATATTCCAGGCTATCCAGGCTTTTCAGAATATCCTCTACCGTACGGTCAAAATTGTCGCTCATGGCAGCACCTCAAAAACATAAGACATAAAGAAGCAATGTAGGTACGGAACCTATTATAACCGTCCGTATCGCGGCTGGCAAGCATCCCACAATCAGTTGACGCAACCACCGGGAAAGGATACAATGTACGTTGCAGAAAGTTCTGCCGGAGGAGATTCTTATGCGGACGATGGAGTTTAAAATGGAACGGGAAGGACTGGTTAAGCCCGGGGATCACATACATGTATCGGAGGGAGTCCTTCCGTACAGCTGGTATTATACCATCGAGCCGGCGATTGCCATGTCCGGCAATTATGAAAACCGGGAACGTCTGAAAAATTTTGAGGGAGTCGTTACCGGGGTCCGGACGGATGAAAGCGGCTGGACGGTTGTAGCGCAATTTGAAGATTAACCAGGAAAGGGATATATGGAGTCATTACAGAAGCTGAACAAGGAGCAGCAGGAGGCTGTATGCCATTACGAGGGGCCGCTGCTCATTCTCGCCGGAGCCGGATCCGGAAAAACAAGAGTGCTGACCAACCGGATTGCGTGGCTGATCAGTGAGAAACAGGTGGATCCGTGGAATATTCTGGCGATCACATTTACAAACAAAGCGGCGGGAGAGATGAAGAGCCGTGTGGAAAAACAGCTCGGGGACGAAGGACGCGGTGTGTGGACCGCCACATTCCACAGCACCTGCTGCCGGATTCTTCGCCGCTTTGCCGACCGGATCGGATACGACCCGCATTTTGACATTTACGATACGGAAGATCAGAAATCCGTCATTAAAAGTGTCATGAAAGCATTGAAAGCAGATCCTGCCGTTTACAAAGAGCGGACCATCATGGGGCTTTTGTCATCGGCAAAGGATGAGCTGATCGGACCGGATGAGTACGAAAAAAATTCAGCGGGCAACCCGGCAGCTCTCACAACAGCAAGGATTTACCGGGAATATCAGTCTCAGCTGAAAAAGAACAATGCACTTGACTTTGATGATCTTCTTTTCAAAACGGTAGAGCTTTTCAGAAAGTGTCCGGATGTACTCGAATATTATCAGGATCGCTTCCGCTTCATCATGGTCGATGAATATCAGGACACCAACACCGCTCAGTTCGAGTTTGTGCATCTTCTCTCTGCCCGGTATAAAAATCTGTGCGTCGTCGGAGATGACGATCAGTCCATCTATCGCTTTCGCGGGGCCAACATCGGCAATATCCTGAACTTCGAGAAGGTTTTTCCGAATACGAAGGTGATCCGGCTGGAACAGAACTATCGTTCCACGAAAAATATTCTGAATGTCGCCAACAGTGTGATCCATAACAATCACGGACGTAAGGAAAAGACCCTGTGGACAGACAACGGCGAGGGCAGCCAGGTGCGTTTTATGCAGCTTGGCTCCGGGTATGAGGAGGCAGACTTTATCTGCAACGATATTCAGCGGAAGGTATCGAAAGGACTGTACAGTTACGAAGACTGTGCTATTTTGTACCGGACCAACGCTCAGTCCCGCCTTCTCGAGGAAAAACTGATGATGGCGAACATTCCGTATAAGATCATCGGCGGCATTAACTTTTATTCCCGAAAGGAAATCAAGGACGTTCTGGCGTATCTGAAAACCATCAGCAACGCCAGCGATGATCTGGCGGTGCGCCGTATCATTAACATCCCCAAACGCGGCATCGGGGCTACCAGCATTGAGCGCGCGGAACAATACGCCAGCGTCAACGGTCTGAGCTTTTACCAGGCGCTGGAAAAGGCGCGTGAGATTCCGGGCATCGGACGCGGGGAGACGAAGATGGAGAATTTTGTCAGCTCGATCCGCGCTTTCCGTACGAAGGCGCAGATGATGTCGGTGACGGAGCTGATCAGCAATATTCTGGATACGACAGGCTATGTGAATGAACTGAAGGCCGAAGGCAGCGACGAGGCGCTCGAACGTATGGAAAACCTGGATGAGCTGATCTCCAAGGCCGCAGCCTATGAGGAAGATAATGAGGAGGCGTCTTTGGCCGGCTTCCTGGAGGAAGTCGCTCTCGTGGCGGATATCGACAATCTGGAGGAGAACGGACATCAGGTGGTGCTCATGACGCTGCACAGTGCCAAAGGGCTGGAATTTGATAATGTCTATATCGCCGGAATGGAAGAAAACCTTTTCCCGAGCTACATGAGCATCATGGCCGAGGACGGTCAGGAGTCGATTGAGGAGGAGCGCCGGCTGTGCTACGTAGGCATTACGCGTGCCCGGAAAGATCTGACGCTGACCGCGGCCCGCTCACGCATGATTCGCGGTCAGGTTCAGTACAACCGCGTGTCCCGGTTTATACGTGAAATCCCGGAGGATCTGCTCCAGACAAACGCAAACCGGCAGCAGCGTACCCAGAACGGAAACTCTCCGGAGGAAGGATCCGCGGCCGGGGGTACGGCGCGGATGACCAGAGTGCGGAGGGAGCGTCAGCAGGCAAGGAGCGCTTTCCGCGAAAATCTGAAGGATCTGAATGTCTATAAGGTAAAGAAAACAGCAACACTGTCCTACGGGATTGGCGACCGTGTCCATCATATTAAGTTTGGCGACGGGACGGTTCGTGAAATCAGAGACGGCGGCCGCGATTACGAGGTTAGCGTTGACTTCGACCGCGTCGGCGTAAAGAAAATGTTTGCCGGCTTCGCAAAACTTAAGAAAGTGTGAAGTTTTATATTCAGTAGAAAAAACGCAGTATTTATGATATAATTTATTCAATTATTTCCATAATCTACTTCGCAAATAAGAGAAAGGATACAGCTGTTATGAAAATAAACGAATTGAAAAAGTTACTGAAATCGGAAGAGCATGAAAAGAAAAAAAACAAGGTGCTGTGGGTATTTGCGATCATTGGAATTATTGCAGCGATAGCTGCCGTATGTTACGCGCTTTATCGTTACTTCAGTCCGGACTATCTGGAAGATTTTGACGATGATTTTGACGATGACTTTGACGACTTCTTCGAGGAGGACGAGGACGGCGCCAAAGAAGAAGCGGAAAACACCGATGCCGGGGAGCAGGACGCAGAAAAAGCGGCGGAGGGAGAAGAAGCTGAGGCTGCGGAAAAGACTGCGGAAGACGGGGCGGCAGAGGATGCCGGAGCCGCAGATGCGGAACCGTCAGCAGAATAATGCGGAAGATGTCTTTTCAGAGACATGCTCCGGAATTTACGGAGAGATTTAAGTTAACATTCAATCCTTAAGAAAGAGTACAGGAACGGGGCTGCTGCATTTTACCAGAGCGTAATGCGGCAGCCCTTTTGCGGCAATGGATACAAAAACAGAATCTACCGGAGGAACGGGATGTATGAAAAAGGGTGATGTAATTGAATGCAGCATTGAAGATGTCAGCTTTCCGGCGCGGGGGACAGCGCATCTTCCGGGAGCCGGCCGGACGATTTACGTAAAAAATACGGTCCCGGGACAGCGTGTCCGCTGCCGTGTTTTGAAGGTACGCTCCGGCAGAGCGGAAGCGTGGCCGCTGGAGGTTCTTGAAAAGGCACCCGGTGAAATTGAACCGGACTGCCGCCATTTCGGAAGCTGCGGCGGATGTGTGTACCGTCAGCTTCCGTACGAAGACCAGCTGAAACTGAAGGAACACCAGGTGAAAAAACTGCTGGAGGGACTGGTGCCGGAGGAAAAGTTCGAAGGTATTGAGCCAAGTCCGTCCGTCTTCGGATACCGAAATAAAATGGAGTTTTCCTTTGGCGATGAATACATGGGCGGTCCGCTGGCACTGGGAATGCACCGGCAAAACAGCTATTATGATATTGTTACCGTGGAAGACTGCCGTATTATCAACGATGATTTTAAGAAAATTCTGAAGACTGTGCTTGATGTATGCAGGCGCTTCGCACTTGCGTTCTATCATCGAAGCAGCCACAAGGGGTATCTGCGGCATCTGGTTGTGCGTGGATCCTCCGCCACCGGGGATCTTCTTGTCGATCTGGTAACATCCACACAGATAGCCAGGCAGGAGGAAGAAGCACTGGAGAAAGAACTGGCAAGAGCGCTCCTGAAGCTGAACCTGGAAGGCCGAATCTGCGGTATTCTGCACACCCATAACGATAGTCTCGCGGATGCCGTCAACAATCAGGAAACCAGTATCCTCTACGGACAGAATTATTTTTATGAGGAACTATTGGGACTGAAATTCAAGGTAACTATTTTTTCCTTCTTTCAGACAAATCCCCGCGGGGCGGAGCTGCTCTACCGCCGGGTACAGGAGTACATCGGGGAAACCCGCGGAAAAAACATTTATGATCTTTACAGCGGAACGGGAACCATCGCTCAGATCCTGTCGCCGGTCGCCGAACATGTGACCGGGGTTGAAATAGTGGAGGAAGCGGTCGAAGCAGCACGCGAAAATGCCCGGCTTAATCATCTGGACAACTGCAGCTTTATTGCGGGGGATGTGCTGAAGGTGCTGGACGAACTGACGGAAAAACCGGATCTGATTGTACTGGATCCGCCGCGCGAGGGTGTTAATCCGCATGCGCTGAGGAAAATTATCAGCTATCAGGTACCGCACATGGTCTACGTTTCCTGCAAGCCAACCTCACTGCAGCGCGACCTCGGAGAACTGATGAAATGCGGATACCGGCCGCAGCGATGCAGTATGATCGATATGTTTCCTGGCACCGCCTCGGTAGAAACCATCTGCAGCCTTTCCAGGCAGGAAGCGTAAGCGCGGAAAAACAGACCGGCACAGAAAAAACAGGAGGGTGCATCATGAGATTCTTCCATCTTTCCGACCTTCATATCGGACTTCGCCTTTACAACCGTGATCTTCTCGAAGATCAGAGGTATATACTGGATCAGATCATAAAGACAGCCCGGCAGGAAGAACCGGATGCCATTGTCATCGCCGGGGATATTTATGACCGGGCGGTTCCATCGGCGGAGGCGGTAGAACTGTTTGATTATTTTGTTTCCGGCCTGACGGAGCATCTTCCCCGCTGCGAGATTATGATGATCAGCGGCAACCACGACAGTCCGGCGCGGATTGACGTGTACCGCCGGGTGCTGGAACGCCAGAACATTCACATGATCGGACTTCCTCCCATGAAGGCGGATCAGTATATTGAAAAGGTTGTGCTTCAGGACGAATACGGCAGTGTCGGCTTTTTCCTGCTTCCGTTTGTAAAACCTTCCATGGTAAAGGCGATTGTCGGGACGGATGAAAACGGAAATAACGCAAGCTACGATGAGACCCTGCAGCGCCTTTTCCGGAGAGAAATCGAGGACGGCCGTCTTCATCCGGAAGAAAGGAACGTGCTGGTAAGCCATCAGTTTTATCTTCCGCAGGGAGAGGATGCCGGGAATATCGAACGGATGGAGTCGGAGATCGTCACCATCGGAAATATTGACCAGGTAAGCACCCGTGTTCTTGAGCCGTTCGACTACGCAGCCCTGGGACACATTCACAAACCGATGAAAGCAGGCAGAGACTGCTGGCGGTACTGCGGTACGCCGCTTGCCTATTCGGTGGATGAGCGCGGACAAAAGAAGGGAATACTGGAGGTGGAGCTGAAGGAAAAGGGGGAGGTTTCCATGCAGCTTCTTCCGCTCCTTCCCCTCCGCCAGGTGCGGGTTATGGAGGGAACCTCACAGGAAGTCATGCAGCATCCGACCGATGATTATGTGCGGATCGTTCTGACCGATCCGGCGTATACGCCGCCGGCCATACTCGAGATGCTGCGCCGGACCTTCCCTCATCTTCTGGAGATTGTCAGGAAAATACCGGACCGGATGGATTACGAAGCCGGAACATACGCTGTCAGGTCCGGCAAAACGGATCCTTACGACCTTTGCCGCGATCTCATCGGAGAGCGGGCGAAGGAGGAGGAACTGGCACTTTTAAGGGAAGTCATCAATAAAGTACAGGGAGGGCAGGGACAGGCATGAGACCACTGAAACTTACCATGCAGGCGTTCGGATCCTACGCACAGCGCACGGTGATTGACTTCACAGCACCGAATCAGCAGCTGTTTCTGATTACCGGCGACACCGGCGCCGGAAAAACAATGATATTTGACGCCATTGTCTTTGCCCTGTACGGCGAGGGCGGATCAGGACGGGATGTCCGCAGGGGCACGGAGCTTCAGAGTCAGTTTTCGGACAGCAATGTCCGGCCGTATGTGGAGCTTCGATTTTCGGAAATCGAAGATGGCACGGAAAATATTTATGTGGTAAACCGGGAACCGCAGCACTGGCACGAATCCAGGAGAAGCGGGAAATCCACACATCCGTCCCGGGTGCGCGCGGCGGAAAAAGTACAGCTGACGCGCCTGGTCAGCAGCAGCCCGGAGGAAGAAGCGGGAGTGCCGCTGGCGCTCAGCCTGAAGGAAACAAATGAAAAAATCAGGCAGATTGTGGGACTTACCCGGGAGCAGTTCATGCAGGTTGTCATGATTGCGCAGGGCGAGTTTATGGATGTGCTGCGCACGGATTCCAACAGAAAAAAGGAAATTTTCCGCAAACTGTTCGGCACGGAAATTTACAGCAGCATAGTCAGTGAACTGCAGTTGCAGATGAATGAACAGAAAGACCAGACAGCGGGTGTGCTGGCCATCTGCCGGAAATATGCACAGGATGTGATCGTACCGGAAGAAATGCCGCCTCTGTACCCGGAAGAATACGAAAAAATGTCCCAGGAAACGGACGAAACACCGGTATTGACGGCATCTTCCTTTCAGGAGGAGCAGCAGACGGTTCTGCAGCTTCAGCATTTCAACATCTCTGTTTTTCAGACCTTTGCCGGTCATCTGGAACAAATCTGCGGTTATCTTGACAGCGTCCGGGAGAGTGCGCAGAGGGAGAATGCCAGATCGTCCGCCCGGAGAGATGCGGCGCACACCGCCTTTGACCAGGCGGAAAGTCTGAGGGTGTCCTACCGCCAGCTGGAGGAAGCGCGGGAGAATTTGGACCTGCTGAGAAAAAGGGAACCGGAAATAAAACGCAGCCGGGAGATGATTACGCTCATTGAGACGGCCTACGGGATACAGCCATACTACACCTCCTGGCAGGACGCACAGAAGGACTATGATTCCCGCGCGAAGGAACTGGACAAACAGGAACAGATTCTGCCGCAGCTGAAAAGCCTGCGTGAGGAGGCAGAGAAAAACCTCACAGAAGCGAAAACAGGCATGGATCAGGCGCTCCAGAATTTTACCGCGGTCCGTGATAAAGCAGAGCGCGCCGAAGACATATTCCGCCGGCAGAGGCAGGCACAGAAGGACCTGGAGGAGCAGCAGGCGCTGACGCAGTCAGCGCGGGATGCGGAAGAAAAATGCCGCCGGGCGGCGGAAGATTTTGAAAAACAGACGGCGCTGCGGCAGGCGGAACAGACCCGCCTTCTGGGGGCGCAGGAACGGCTGGATAAATGTGAAGAAAACAATAAGGAAGCGGATTCGCTTGCCGAAGAAGAAAACCAGCTGGATCAGCAGATCCGGATGGCAGAGGAGGCAGAGAAAAGGGCGGAGAATGCTGCCAGGCGGTACGCGGCGGCGAGGGACAGCTATCAGCAGGCCAACGCCCGGTATCAGCAGCGGCGCTCCCTGTTTCTTGATAATACGGCCGGATTTCTCGCACAGACACTGAGGGAAGGAGAACCGTGTCCGGTATGCGGCTCGCGGGAACATCCTCATCCGTGCAGCGTTAATGCAAAGAACATTCCTGCGGCCGGAAAGAGGGCTGCATTTGAGCGGGATGAGAGCAACGATACCGCCGGCCTGACCCGGGAGAAAATAGATCAGCTTTCCGCTGAGGTGAGCCGGCTTTCCGAAGAACAAAATCAGGCAGCTTCCTTCGCCGCCGGAGCGCATGCACAGCTGGAAGAGAAGAAAACAAACGCACAGATGTATCTCCATCATCTAAGCAGCCATGCGGCGCGTATTCTGCCGCCTGAGTTTCGGCCAAAGGAACTGGAATATGTCCCGGAAACAGCGTCAAACGGGGAATGTAACCGGGAAAAGTTTTCACGGATCCGGGGCGGTATTCAAAAAGCGGTCGGCCGGTGGAAAGAACAGCTCGGCAGAGAAATACTGGAAAGGTCACAGGATGTACAGAAATTGTCCCAGGTGCAGTCGTATCTTTCCCAGGCTGATTCTCAAAGAAACCTGCTGAAACAGAGACTCGAAGCCGCCTCCCTGGGGGCGCAGGAAGCACAGCTGAAGCTGGCCCGCACAAAGACAACACTGGAAAGCCTCCGGACACAGGCGGAAAGTACCGGCTTTACAGAGGCGGAGGATGCGATGCGCGCCCTTCGAACGGCGCAGAAACAGAGGGATAACACGCAGCGCATCTGGCAGCAGCTTTCCCTGCAGGTTCGCGAAAGAAAGACACAGGAAGATGGAACAGAGCGGCTGATTGAGAACGGGCGGAAGGAACTGCCGATGCTCGGGGAAAAGTGCGCGGAAAGGAAGGAAAGGTATGAACAGCTGCTCCGGGAGAAAAAAATGTCCGGAGAGAAGTGGATGAAGATCGTTGATACCTGTTCCAGAGAATATGCAGAAGAACTGCGCGCCCGTGTTTCAGAGTCTGAAAACGAAAGAGCAGGAGCACAGCAGCAGGAAAAGACGGCGCAGAGCGCCATCGCCGGACGGAAGAAACCGGACATGGATGTCCTGGCACAGGCGCAGAAGGAGGCGGACAGCGATTACCAGAATAGCCTGCAGCGTCTGACAGAGGCAGCGAAGCGTTACGAAACGGATAAAAAGGCGCTGGATCAATTCAGGAAGGAGTTGAACATTGGATCCGGGAAAGTAAAACGGATGGAATATCTGAGTCATCTTTACAGCATGTTAGCCGGAAAGGAAACCGGTGCACGCATGGACATTGAAACATTTGTTCAAAGATATTACCTCAGCCAGATTCTTGAGTCAGCCAATGCGCGCTTTCGCAAAATGTCCATGGGAAGATTTGAATTCCGCATGGTTGATCTTGATACGGCAGGACAGGGGAGAAACCGGGGACTGGATCTCATGGTCCGCTCTTCGGTCACCGGCCGGGAAAGAGATGTAAATACGCTGTCGGGCGGCGAGTCCTTTATGGCGGCTCTTTCCCTGGCCCTGGGCATGGCGGATCAGATCACCGCCAATAAGGCATCCATCAATATTGATATGATGTTTATCGATGAAGGCTTCGGGACACTGGATGATCAGGCACGCGATACGGCGGTGCGGGTTTTGCAGGAAATGGCCGGGGAAACCAAGCTGATCGGGATCATTTCCCATGTAAGCGAGCTGCAGCAGAAAATCGAAGATCAGCTGGTGGTTACGAAGGATGAAAAAGGCAGTCACGTTGTGTGGCACATCAGCTGAAAATATCCGGATTCAGTAAATTGGCTATGGACCTTTCGGATAAAAAGAGTACAATACACCTGTTTGAATGATTACGATTCTCAGTCAGGAGCAGGATGTATGGATTATGATATGACAGAAGGGAGCATTATTCCGAAGCTTCTCCGGTTTGTGCTTCCGGTGTTTTTAGGCAATGTATTTCAGCAGTTTTACAATATGGTGGACACGATCATTGTCGGCCGGTATGTCAGTGCGAAGGCACTGGCCGCCGTCGGATCCACGGGAACCATCATGTTTCTGATCCTCGGATTTGCCACGGGGCTGACGGGCGGTTTTACCGTGATTACCTCCCAGGCCTACGGCGCCGGCGATGAGCGGAAGGTGCGGCACAGCGTTGCGAATGGCATTATTCTTTCGATATTTGTCACCATCGTCATGACGGCGGTCAGTCTTCTTTCGATGAAGCCTCTGCTGCGGCTGATGAACACGCCGGAGGACATTTTCCAGGATGCCTATACGTATATTTCGATTATCTGCGTCGGCTGTGCGGTTTCCATTTTTTACAACCTTTTTACTTCGTATCTGCGCTCGGTCGGGAACAGCCAGGTGCCGCTGTATTTTCTGATATTTTCGGCGTGCCTGAATATTGTGCTGGACCTTGCCTTTACGGTAGGCATGCGAAAAGGGGTAGCGGGAGCTGCCTGGGCTACGGTCATATCCCAGGGAGCGGCGGCACTGCTTACCTTCCTTTATATTTATATGAAGATTCCCCTGCTTCGCCCTCTGAAAACAGACTGGTATCTGGATAAAGGCGAGAGCAGGAAGCAGATGCAGGTCGGTGTTCCGATGGCGCTTCAGTTTGCCATTACAGCCAGCGGAACCATGATTATGCAGACCTCCATCAACCTGTTCGGGTCAACGGCAATCAGCGCCTTTACGGCAGCCTCGAAGGTCCAGAACCTTTTTACGCAGGGAATTGTTTCCATGGGCGTCAGCATGACAACCTATGCCGGTCAGAACTACGGCGCACAGAAAATAAGACGCATCCGGGAAGGCGTGTTTAAGGCGATGCTGATTCTGGCGGCCTATTCCGTAGCGGCAGCGGCAGCAGAAATTCTCTTTCTTCCGCAGTTTTCCCGTCTGTTCTTTGCCGGCGATGTGGACATGGCCGCCATGCTGAAATGGGAGTATCCGTACATTTACGTAAGCGTGGCTTTTTTCATTCCGCTGTGCATGATTTTCATCAACAGAAACACCATGCAGGGCTGCGGCTACTCACTTCTTCCCATGCTGTGCGGCGTTGTAGAACTGGCGGCACGGTTCATCATGGCTTACATTTCCATGGCAAAACACAGTTATGCTCTGGCGGTAGCCGGTGATGCAGCTGCCTGGGTGGCTGCAGGAATTTTTTCTATGTTCAGCTTCTTTCACGTTATCCGGCGAATTGAAAAAAAGCTGGGCGAGCCGGTCCGAAATAAAGAAGCAGAAATAGACAGACACGGAGTCTGACGTTTTATTTGTGAAAGGTGAACATCGGAATGAACATATGGATTACCAGACACGGACAGACGGATTACAATAAGAACAAGCTGATGCAGGGGCGCACAGACGCACCGCTCAATCAGCGCGGGATTGAGCAGGCAAAGGCCGCCCGCGCCAGAATAGGCGACATTAAATTTGACGCAGTTTATTCCAGCCCGCTGAAGCGGGCGGTGACAACAGCTTCGATCATTGGCGGCGCAGACATAAAGGATATCATCATTGATGATCGTTTGATAGAAGTAGATTTTGGAAGATACGAGTTAAAGAAATACTACGCGCTCGGACCGGCCATGACCGCCTACTGGGCACTGCCGGAAATATTTCCCGCTCCAAAAACCGTAGAGCCGGTCGCATCGATGGTACGGCGAAGCTCGGACTTTCTTTCACAGCTGGAAAAGAAAGACTATGATAATGTTCTGGTCACCTGCCACGGAGGAATCATCCGTGCCCTGTGCGGCTATATGGAAGACAGAAAAAATGGCATTGTATGGCGGCCTCATCCGCACAACTGTGAAATCCGCATTTATGAAAGCAGGAATGGAAAGCACAGATTTATAAAAACCTGCCGGGAATAAGAGGGATGACCGATCCCGCAGTCCGGAAAATGCACCGGAAAGAGCGCGGGGGATTCATTCGGCGGCCTGGTGACAAACGGATATGAGAAAAGAAAGACGCACATACACCCGCCCGGAGGCTTTTCCGGGTCATAATGCCCACTCCGGCGGTGTATGTGCGTCTGTTTTATGCTTTTATGTCTGTTTTTCGTCTGTTTTATGTGTCTGTTTGTGTGCCTGTGTTATGTGTTCATTTGTGTGTCCATACCGGTGGCCGGCTTTATTCGTACAGCGGGTATTTGGCTGTGAGGGCCTGCACCTTCTTCAGGGATTCGTCTCTGGTTCCCTCGAAATCATGGATGGAGTCGGCGATGCATTCTGCAATGACATCCATATCCTCCGGCTTCATGCCGCGGGTGGTGACCGCCGGAGTACCCAGACGAAGACCGGAGGTTTTGAACGGGCTTCGTTTTTCACCCGGCACCGTATTCTTATTCGCCGTGATGTGGATAAGATCCAGGTTATTCTGAAGATCCTTCCCGGTAAGGTCCAGACCGGACAGATCCACCAGCATCAGATGATTGTCGGTGCCGCCGGATACAAGCCTGATACCTCTTTTCAGAAGACCGGAAGACAGAGCCTGCGCATTGTCAAGGATGCCCTGCGCGTAGGTTTTGAATTCCGGTTTTAAGGCTTCTCCGAAGCAGACAGCCTTCGCCGCAATGACATGCATTAAGGGTCCGCCCTGCGTACCGGGGAATACAGCCTTGTCAATGGTTTTCGCAAGATCCTCCCTGCACAGGATCATGCCGCCGCGCGGACCCCGGAGAGTTTTGTGGGTGGTGGTCGTCACGACATCGGCATATTCTATTGGATTCGGATGAAGCCCGGCTGCTACCAGCCCGGCGATGTGAGCCATATCCACCATCAGATAAGCTCCGCAGGCATCGGCAGCCTCGCGGAATTTCTTAAAATCAATGACGCGGGGATAAGCGCTTGCCCCGGCTACGATGATTTTCGGCTTTTCCTTCATCGCGATTTCCATAACCTGATCGTAATCGATGAGGCCGGTCTCGGGATTAACTCCGTAGAAAACCGACTGGAAATAGGTTCCGGAGATATTGACAGGACTTCCGTGGGTCAGATGTCCGCCCTCGGAAAGGTTCATTCCCATGATTTTATCGCCAGGCTTAAGAAGAGCAAAATAAACAGCCGTGTTCGCCTGAGCGCCGGAATGCGGCTGAACGTTGGCGTGTTCGGCGCCAAACAGACGGCACGCGCGGTCGCGGGCGATATCCTCAACGATATCGACATACTGGCATCCTCCGTAATAGCGGTGTGCCGGAAGACCTTCCGCATATTTGTTGGTTAAAACACTGCCCATGGCAGCCATGACAGCCGGGGAAACAATATTTTCGGAAGCGATCAGCTCAATGTTGTCGCGCTGACGTTTCAGTTCCTCCTCCATGGCATTGCCGACTTCCGGGTCCGTACTGAGAACGTATCCGATGGTATCCATTAAATCACTGTACATATCCGTCTCCTTTTCTGGGGTCTGATGGCTGGAAAGCCATGACTAACTGGCACTTACAGGAACCGGGAATAAAGTTTTTCTGTTTTTGCCCCGATTGTCCTATATTATAGTGAATATTACGCTCAAACACAATTCTTTTTTCCAACTGACAGTATTCTTTATATTCTTTCGGCAGACGGCATTCCTTCCCCGCCGGCCGCCCGGTTTTGTATCCTTAGATTTACCTTATTTTACAAATAATTCCTTGCCGTATACATTTTCTATATTAAAATAGGTGTATCGCATTCTTCGGGAAGCTGTCGAAAGGGTAGGAAAGGAGCAGGCATTATGGATCCTGAGCGGTTTAAGCATACAGCGCTGGACGATGATTCAGATTTCTATAAAAAGCCGGAAAAGAAAACGGAAAAACAGAAATGGCACGACATGAACCATCAGCAGCGCAGGCAGTATTTCAGGGACTATTATCTGAAAACGGTGGTGATCCTGGCCATCGCCGCTGTTCTGGTGATCGCTGTGATGGCGGCAGTTTTCAATCCGAAGCAGAAAACCATACTGGATGTGGCGGTACTGGAGGAAGACCTGGATGATGAGATGGCGGCAGCCTGCCAGAATGATCTTCAGGAAATCTTTGAAAAGGAAGGATACGTCGGAAGCGTTGTCCTCGATGATAATTATCCGGAGGGAAATTCAAACGCCACGGTTAAGCTGACCGTATACATTCAGGCAGGAACACTGGATGCTGTTATCGCCCCGGAAGAAAAATTCAAGGAACTTGCCTCCTATGGCACTTTCGTCAATCTGGAGGATGTTTTTACAAAGGAGGAGCTGAAAGAACTCGGTCCCAGACTGCGGACGTTTGAAACGGGCGGAACACAGACGGAGCCGGCAGCTTCCGGGGAGAGCACCGGCGGGACGGATGCTGAAACGGAAAAAGCCGCCTGCGGTATCGATCTTTCCGGAAGTAAAAAGTATCAGTACCTGCAGCCGGCAGCGAAAAAGCCGATACTGGGAATTGTCGTAAATTCAAAGCATCAGGACCTCGGACGTGAGTTTGCTAAATATCTGCTCCAGCTGAAAGATCCGGAGGAAGAAACGGGCAATTAAGCCCAGGACGCAAAGATAACCGGGCAAACTTCGTGACAAAGCCGCCGTCAAAGTACGTGAAATTCAACAATACAAAGGAGTATAAAATGTCTTTTGAAAATGTAAAACAGTTTTTTGCACAGGCAGGAGCGGACGATAAGATTCTTACATTTGAGCAGAGCAGCGCTACCGTGGAAGAGGCGGCGGAGGACGTTGGATGTGAGCCGAAGCAGATTGCCAAGACAATGGCTTTTTACGTTGACGGTCATCCGATTGTGATTGTCATGGCCGGAGATGCCAGAACCGATAACCGCAGGTTCAAGGATACGTTTCATCAGAAGGCAAAAATGATTCCGACGGAACAGGTGGAAGAGGCGGTGGGCCATGCGCCGGGAGGCGTGTGCCCCTTTGCCGTCAGACCGGGCGTTGCCGTGTATCTGGACGAATCGCTGAAACGGTTCGATTTCGTCTATCCGGCAGCCGGCAGCGATCACAGTGCCGTAAAACTGACCATTCCGGAGCTGGAAAAATTTTCTTCCTGCAGGGAATGGGTCGATGTGACCAGAGGATGGCAGGAAGAAACCCGACGGAGAAACGGGATTGTTGTTTTCGGTGCCGCATTTATGGATATTAAGGGATATCCGCTTTCCCAGATGATTCCGGACGGACGCAACGCCGGACGCGTACTGCAGACGCACGGCGGCGTGAGCCGCAACATTGTGGAGGATATCGGAAATGTAGAACTTCGGCCGACGTATGTTTCGGTGGTAGATAACACGTCGGCGGGCACGGATATCATTGAAAAGCTGAAGCGGCATCAGATCAATACAGACTACATTCTGCGCCGCGAAAACGGACTGGGAATCTGGCTCGCGATTTTTAACAAGGACGGCGATGTAGCCGCCTCCATATCTTCCCGCCCGGATCTGAGTGATCTTTCCCAGGTTCTGAAAGACCGGGGGGATGAAATCATTGGCGGTGCGGACAGCGTGGTGGTTGAGATCGATATGGATCCGCCGCTGCTGAAGAAGATTTTCGAGCTGGCTGACCGATACGGAAAAAAGGTGTATGCGGCGGTTTCAAACATGTCCATCGCACTGGAGCGGCGGGATTTCATGAAACGGACCGACTGTGTCGTGTGCAACCGTGAGGAGGCTGGACTTCTGTTTTCGGAAGATTATTCCGCCACGGTACCGGAGGATCTGATGCGTATTATCAGTCACAAGATAGAGATGGCACAGTTCCCGAAGATGGTGGTAACCCTCGGCGCGCAGGGCGCCGTGTACGCGGACAAGGACGGAGGGTGCGGCATCTGTCCGGCACCTTCGGTACGCGTGGCCGATACAACCGGAGCCGGCGATGCTTTTTTTGCAGGAGTAGCGATCGGTCTTACCTATGGAAAAACGCTGAGGGAATCCTGCGTCATCGGAACAAGGCTCGCATCCTCTGCCATTGCCACCAAGGAAAATGTATGCCCACGTTTTCTTCCGTCTGAATTCGGGCTGCAGCCGGGCGGCTTTCCGCCGGAAAACGCTTGACAAGAAGCAGCTTTTATCATACTATTATCTAGCGTTGAAATCCTACTATTTTACTTGGAATTAAAAGCGCACAATTATCAGAAAACTACAGACAACAGTGAAAAATGCTGAACAGATATCAGAATTGCATCAGGAGGATGTTATGTCAGAGCAGTTATTGGATGTCCGCGGCCTGAAGGTAAAGGCTGACGGCAAGAAAATTCTTCACGGAGTTGACCTTACCATAGGCGCAGGCGAAGTACATGTGCTGATGGGACCGAACGGTGCCGGAAAATCAACACTCGGCAACGCCATCATGGGCCATCCGCAGTACAAGGTTACCGACGGACAGATCTTTTTCAAGGGGCAGGACGTAACCGGTGAGTCCGTGGACAAGCGTGCCAAAATGGGTATGTTCTATTCCTTCCAGAACCCGATCGAGGTTCCCGGCGTAACATTGTTCAGCTTCATCCGAAGCGCCAAAGAGCAGGTTTCCGGAAAACGCATCCTGTACCTTCAGTTTCGAAAAGAGCTGCAGGAAAAAATGAAAATACTGGACATGGATCCCTCCTATGCCGAGCGTGAACTGAACGTCGGATTTTCCGGCGGCGAGAAAAAGAAAGCGGAAATTCTGCAGCTTCTGATGCTCAATCCGCAGTTTGCCATCCTTGATGAGACTGATTCCGGTCTGGATGTCGATGCCGTGCGAACCGTTTCCGAGGGCGTCCGCGAATTCATGAAATCAGGAGATAAATCCCTGCTTATCATTACCCATGCAACCAGAATTCTGGAAGCACTGCACGCAGATAAAACGCATGTTCTCGTGAACGGTAAGATTATCGCGGAGGGAGACGCATCGATGATCGACGATATCAACGAGAACGGTTTTGAGAAATACGAGCAGGCAGCAGCGCAGAAGGATTAATAAAATGAAAGAAAAAACATACATAGAGGATGTCGACAGAAGCCTCTACGATTTCAGATATGAAGAGAAGGCGGAGGATTTTTACCGCGTTGACGAAGGTCTGGATCCGGAGATCGTGGAACAGATTTCGAACGAAAAGAATGATCCGCAGTGGATGCATGACCTGCGTATGAAATCGCTGGAAATATATAACCGCAAATCCATCCCGGACTGGGGCCCCTCGATCGACGGACTGGATATGAACCGGATTGTCACCTACGTGCGTTCCAAGTCCAGGATGAGCGCGAAATGGTCCGACGTCCCGGACGACATCAAGAATACGTTCGAAAAGCTCGGTATCCCGCAGGCAGAGCGTGAGTCTCTGGCCGGTGTCGGAGCTCAGTATGATTCCGAGCTGGTTTATCATAATGTGAAAGATGAGGTGGCCAGACAGGGCGTTGTCTATACGGACCTGGAGAGCGCCATGCACGGCCCTTACGAACAGATGATCCGGGATCATTTCATGCATCTGGTGCCGCCCACCGACCATAAATTTGCCGCCTTGCACGGCGCCGTATGGTCCGGCGGGTCCTTCGTATATGTCCCGAAGGGGGTCAGAGTGGACATCCCGCTTCAGTCGTACTTCCGCCTGAATGCACCGGGAGCCGGACAGTTTGAGCATACGCTGATTATTGTAGATGAGGGAGCGGATCTTCATTTCATTGAAGGCTGCAGTGCCCCGAAATACAATGTCGCCAATCTGCATGCCGGCTGCGTAGAGCTGTTTGTCGGCAAAAACGCCCGCCTTCGCTATTCAACCATTGAAAACTGGTCGAAGAACATGTACAATCTGAACACCAAGCGTGCCATTGTCGATGAGGGAGGCCGTATGGAATGGGTTTCCGGTTCCTTCGGAAGCCATGTTTCCTATCTGTATCCGATGACAATTCTGAACGGGAAGGGCGCGCACATGGAGTTTACCGGCATCACCTTTGCCGGTCACGGGCAGAACCTGGACACCGGCATGAAGGTAGTTCATGGTGCGCCGGACACGACTTCCGTCATCAACACGAAATCAATTTCCAAGAGCGGCGGCGTCAGTACCTACCGCAGCAGCGTTCAGATCCTGCCGCAGGCAAAACATGCAAAATCCACCGTATCCTGCCAGTCCCTGATGCTGGATGATATTTCCCGGTCGGATACAATTCCGGCCATGGATGTCCGCACAAAGGACGCGGATGTCGGCCACGAAGCAAAAATAGGACGTATCAGTGATGAGGCTGTCTTCTATCTGATGTCCCGCGGACTTTCCGAGGAGGACGCACGTGCGATGATCGTCAGCGGCTTCGCGGACAATGTTTCCAAGGAACTTCCGCTGGAGTACGCGGCCGAGATGAACAATCTGATCCGTCTTGAAATGAAGGGCAGCATAGGCTGAGAAGGGAGGAAACGATCGAAATGAATCAGACTGTCGATAAGAAACTTGATTTAACTGTCAACCGCCTCCCGCTGATCACCTGGAACCATCTTCATATGAACCAGTGCAATTTGTCGCTCAGGGTTCCGGAAACAGGCGCTGAAGTGAAGGAGCAGACCTGGACACCGGATGCGCCGGAGGGACAGACATCGGACCCGGCGGTTCTTGTTCATGAGGGACACATGGATCTGCTCCGGGACTTTTCTGAAGTTGAAACCGGCATGGGGGCGGATGTTGTCCGGCTGCTTACTGCGGGCGGATACACCAGTGACGTTTATCGTCTGCGTGAAGGTGAAGGCACTGTCAAACTGAAATACGCCCTGACCGGGAACGGCGTTACCGCAAATTTTCTCGGACTGGATGTAAAACAGGGTGCGGCGCTGACGGTCATTATGGATTTTGCTTCGGAGCCGGCGGCCGGTGAGAAAGCAGAAAACAGCGAAACAGAAAAAAATGCCGCAGATACATCGACAGATGTCGATATAATAAAAGAGAATACTCCGGCTGCAGCCGCAGGTGCAGGCGTCGTTCTGACGAAGGCTCACCTCGGGAAAAATGCAATCCTGCGCCTGGTGCAGATCCATCGCGCCGGCAATGATTTTACACTGCTTAGCGACACGGGGGCCTTCTGTGAGGACGGAGCCCGTGTGGAACTGATACAGGTGGTCCTTTCCGGGAAGAATACACTGATCGGAGCTGCCGTAAATCTGAACGGCAAGGGCAGCACCTTCAGCAGCAATCTGGGATACCGTGTGGAGAAAGATCACCGGCTGGATATCAATTACACAGCCAACCATTTCGGCCGGAGGACACAGTGCGATATCAACGCGGTCGGAGTGCTGCGGGATACGGCAAGGAAAATCTTCCGCGGCACCATTGATTTCCGGAACGGCTCCGGAGCCAGCAAGGGCAATGAGAAGGAAGATGTGCTGCTGATGGATGACGGTGTCGTCAATCAGACCATTCCGGTTATCCTGTGCGCAGAGGAGGATGTGGAAGGAAACCATGGGGCAACCATCGGCGAACTGGATGATGATACGCTGTTTTATCTTGAATCCCGCGGCATGTCTGAGGAAGCTGTTTATGCTCTGATGGAGCGCGCACGTCTTTCCTCCGTCATCCGGAAAATTCCGGAGGAGGACACAAAGAAGGAACTTCTTACCTGCATCGGGGACGAGTAATTCCGGGTTTTGCATCACGGGGCCGTGCAGCACTGCGCGGCACGGTTTCGGCTGGTAACCGGCAATAAGAAAGAGTGACATATGAGTGCAGTAAATAATCATGCGTGGACGGAGACGGAGATCAGAAAAATCCGCGCCGATTTCCCGCTTCTTAACAATACGGAATATGCGTATCTGGACAGTTCGGCAACATCACAGAAGCCGCAGTGCGTTATCGACAAGGAAAAGGAATACTACGAAGAATTCAATGCCAATCCGTTCCGCGGACTTTATGAGATCAGCGTGAAATCTACGGATGAGTATGAGGAAGCCCGAGCTCTGACCGCCGGCTTTATCCATGCCGGAAGCGCCGATGAGATCGTGTTTACAAGAAATGCGACCGAAGGTCTGAACCTGGTGGCGTACAGTCTCGGAAGTATTCTGGTACATAAGGGAGACATTATTCTGACGTCCGTGGAGGAGCATCACAGCAATATGCTTCCGTGGCGGCAGCTGGCGGAGCGCACCGGCGCCGTGGTCGAGTACGTGGAGCCGGAACCGGACGGAAGCCTGAATCCGGAAAAAATTAAAGCCATGCTGAAGCCGAACACAAAAATAGCCGCTTTCACCGCCATGTCAAACATTTTCGGATATACCAACGACATAAAAACGATTGCCCGCTATGCGCATGAGAATGGTACGGTTCTGGTGGCGGACGGAGCGCAGTCCGTCCCGCACACGAAAACGGATGTGCAGGATATGGACTGTGATTTTCTGGCTTTTTCCGGACACAAAATGCTCGGACCGATGGGAATCGGCGTGTTGTACGGCAAAATGGAATGGCTGAAGAAGATGCCGCCGTTTCTGACCGGAGGTGAAATGATTGATTCGGTATCTCTTGACGATATTGTTTACGCACCGGTGCCGCATAAATTCGAGGCCGGAACCGTAAACGCAGCCGGAGCCATTGCCTTTGCGGAGGCACTTCGCTATATCGGCAGGATTGGGTTTGACCGGATCGAAGAACGTGAAAATGAACTGTGCACACGGCTGCTGGAGGGAATGAAAAAAATTCCACACATCACGGTGCTCGGATCCGAAAAGGCGGAGGAGCATCACGGTATTGTGACCTTCAAGGTGGATGGCGTTCATCCGCACGACGTATCGACGATTCTCGATGCGGATAAGATCGCTGTCCGTGCCGGCCACCATTGTGCACAGCCGCTTCACCAGTATCTGCACATACCATCGACCACCCGTGCCAGCCTTATGTTCTACAACACGGAAGAAGAAGTGGACCGTCTGCTTGCGAGTGCAGCGCGAATCCGCACCGAAATGGGATATCCGGACTGAAAGTGAGGATGAAAAATGGCTTCTACATTTTATAACGAAATTCTGACGGATCATAACATCCGCCCGGGACATAAATATAAACTGGACGGCGCCAATATGGTACTGGAAGGCGTTAATCCAAGCTGCGGCGATGACATTCTCCTTCAGCTGAAGGTAGAAAACGGGATCATCACAGACGGAGCTTTTGTCGGGGACGGATGCGCTGTTTCACAGGCTTCCTGTGACATTATGCTGGATATGATTATCGGAAAAACGACAGAAGAGGCAAAACACCTTTCCGGGCTTTTCCTGAAGATGATCAAGGGTACGGTGACGGAGGAAGAACTGGAGGAACTGGACGAAGCCGGGGCCCTGCAGGATGTTTCTCACATGCCGGCCCGTGTCAAATGTGCCGTTCTCGGATGGCATACCATGGATGAAATGTTCGGCGAAGAGGAAGAAAAAGCAAAGGAAAAGGCAAAGGCAAAGAAAAACAAGGCCTGATTTCAGTTCCCCGGAGAATCAGAAATGTTCAGGCACAGAAAGATTAAACGAGGATTTAGGGACACCGTGTTGTAAAACGCGGTGTCTTTTTTTATAATAAGACTGCACCGCGAAAGCAATAGAAACTGTGTATGGGAACCCAAAAACCAAAACGAATAGATCAGGCGAATAGATCAAAGCGAATAGATCAAAGCGAATAGATCAAAGCGAATAGATCAAAGTGAATAGATCAAAGCGAATAGATCAGGAGAATAGGTCAAAACGAATAGATCAAAATGAAAGACCAGAACGGAAAGGATATATTGTATGAATATCAAAAGAACAGCTGTCATTCTATCTATTTTAACAGCCATTTCCACGATTTTTACCCCGGCGGGGGCGGCGCTGGCTTCAGAAACCGCAGGTGCAGAAGCAGCGGCGGATGCAGAAGAAGGCACGGAGCCGGAGGCAGCGCCGGGCGGACCGGAAACGGAGCTTTCCACAGCTCAGGATGCGGACAGTCCGGATTCCCTGACGGACCAGGAATACTACAGCCAGCTGAATCAGTTTGCCGGCCGGTTTGCCGCCTGTGCGTCCGAAGATGAGGAAACCTTCAGGACACTGTATACCGAGGATTCGTTAGAATCATTTATCGACAGTGATTACCAGGCGCTGCAGTCTTATAACATGTCCAGCCTCGACCGGAAGAATTTCCTGACAATAGAAGAAAAGGAAGACATCTCTATTGTCAACCTCGTGTATTACAGTGTACAGTATGGAAAGAGCGGAAATACACTGGGATGCATTTTGCCGATGACGCGTGTGGACGGAGAATGGAAAATCGATTATTCGCAAAACGCTCTGAATTATGTGGCGGGGATTCTGAGCAAGGAAAGTCTGTACCCCGCAGGGTATACGGAGGCATACAAGGCAGGCAGGAATACGGTGATGTTTGACAATCACAATCTGATGTATCTGAACCAGAACATGGTTTACAGCGGATGTTCCGATTATTCTGTCAAATTTGCCTGGCAGGAAGAAGGCGGCGGACTGATGGTTTATCTGTGGCTTGTCAACGGAACTTCTCAGGAGGTCCATTATACCGATGCGCAGCTGAAACTTACGGATGATGAACTGGGAGAAATTCTTTCCTGCACAGCCTCCGTGGATGAAACGCTGCCCGCCGGAACGAGCGAACTTGTCAGCCTTCCGATTCCTGCGGATTCGGAAACCTTTAAGACAGGAACAAAGACATGGAGCTCCGTCAATTATCAGCTGATCGTAAACAGCGAAACAGCCGGAGGAGAGGAAAATGTCACCGAAGGGACCACGGAAACAGGTTCCGGGGAGGCAGCGGAAACGAAGCCGGGAATGGATCAGGAAACGAATCAGGCGACGGAGCTGGAAACGGCGGCTGAATAACCGGTAGAACACGGAAATCGGCAGCGGGCAGATTGCGCCGGCGGTACGATTGCAGCCGCCGGCGGTGCCCTGCGCCCAACGGCCAAATACCGGAACTACAACTGAACGGCCAAATGCCGGAACTTCAGCTTCGCGAAAGGACATTTTATTTGAAAGAAGAATCATTGGAAGAACAACTTTTTTTAGACCAGCATTTGTCTTCCTGTCATCTTTGCCCGCGTGAATGCGGTGCAGCCCGGATGGAGGGACGCGCCGGTGCGTGCGGTGCCGGCGCCGTGATTAAAGTTGCCAGGGCGGCGCTTCACCTGTGGGAGGAGCCATGCATATCCGGGAAGGAAGGTTCCGGGGCCGTGTTTTTTTCCGGCTGTCCGCTGGGCTGCATTTACTGCCAGAATCAGGAAATTTCCCGGGGACAGGCAGGATATGAAATAACGGTGGACCGTCTGGCCGACATATTCCTGGAACTTCAGAATGATAAAAAGGCCAACAACATCAATCTGGTCACCGCCTGTCATTATGTTCCTCAGGTTGTTCTCGCATTGCAGAAGGCGAAGAAAGGAGGCCTTGCCATTCCGGTCGTTTATAATTCCAGCGGCTATGAGAAGGTGGAAACGCTGAAAATGCTGGATGGACTTGTGGATGTCTACCTTCCGGATTTTAAATACTGGGATCCGGAGCTAGCTGTCCGCTATTCCCGCGCGGCGGATTATCCAAAGACGGTGCGGGCGGCGATCGCGGAGATGGTACGGCAGACCGGTCCCTGTGAATTTGACGGGCGCGGTCTTATCCGGAAGGGCGTGATTGTGCGTCAGCTTCTTCTGCCGGGGCACGTAAAAAACTCGAAAGATATTCTTGGATATCTTTATAACACATACCATGAAGATATTTATATCAGCATTATGAGCCAGTACACCCCCATGCCGCAGGTGAAAGAGGATCCGCTTCTTGGCAGGCGTGTAACGGTGCGCGAGTATCAGCGGCTGATTGATTATGCGCTGGAACTTGGCATTGAAAACGGCTACACACAGGAACGGAAGGTAGCCCTGGAAAGCTTTATTCCTGATTTTGACGGGGAAGGGGTGCTCGGGAAAATGTCGAAAGCACCGGAAACAGCAGAAGAATAATGGCGGATGGCGGCTGCCGGAGGTTCGGAAGCATCCGGGAAGAAGCATCCGGGAAGAAGCATCCGGGAAGAAGCATCCGGGAAGAAGCATCCGGGAAGAAGCATCCGGGAAGAAGCGTCCGGGAAGAAGCATCCGGGAAGAAGTATCAGTGAAGAACCACCGGAGACAAGTGCCCTCAGATAAGAAAAGTAAGTATCCGTCAGGGAAAAGAAGTAAATGTCAGTCAGGCCGAAAAGGCCGGGAGCAGGATTATATATGAGTGAGAAGCGTTTTGACAGGAACCGTCAAAATTCAGAGAGATATCGGAAGAAGCCGTCCGGACCGCGGATGCAGCAGTCCGGGAAGAAACAGTCCGGACCGCGGATGCAGCAGTCCGGGAACAGATCCGGGAATCACGAAAATCAGGTTCAGAACTGTAATGAGAGGGATCAGAATCAAAAAGGAAAACGAATGGACCGGAGAGAGCCATCTGATAAGACGGCAGTAAAAGTACATAAACCGCTGGTTTATCCGTGTCCGGTGTTTGAAAAATGCGGCGGCTGCCAGTATCTGGTTTATTCGTATGAGGAACAGCTTCATATGAAACAGGAACGGGTTCAGTCACTTCTGAAACCTTACTGCCATGTCAGACCGGTCATTGCCATGGAGGATCCGATGCACTATCGCTGCAAAGTGTCGGCAGCCTTCGGGCACCGCCGGGACGGCAGCATAATCTCCGGCACCTATCAGGCGAACAGTCACTATATTGTGCCGGTGGACAGCTGCCTGATTGAAAATGAAACCGCAGATGCAATTATCCGGGATATCCGTGCCCTGATGCCTTCGTTTAAGCTCAAATCCTACAGCGAGGACAGCGGCATGGGGCTGGTACGCCATGTGCTGGTACGTGTCGGGCATGCAACAGGCCAGGTAATGGTTGTGCTGGTCCTGGCATCCCCGATCCTTCCGTCGAAAAACAACTTCGTAAAAGCGCTTCGGAAACTGCATCCGGAAATCACAACGATAGTTCTGAATGTCAATGATATGAATACCAGCATGGTGCTGGGGAAGAACCAGCGTGTTCTTTACGGCAGAGGGTTTATTGAAGATGAACTTTGCGGCTGCCGTTTCCGGATATCTCCGGGATCCTTCTTCCAGGTTAATCCGGTACAGACGGAAAAGCTTTACAGCAAGGCGATGGAGATGGCACATCTGACCGGAAAGGAGAACGTGGTGGACGCCTACTGCGGCATAGGAACCATTTCTCTGGTGGCTGCCCGCCTTTCCGGCAGGGTCACAGGTGTGGAACTGAATGCGGACGCAGTGCGTGATGCCATCGAAAATGCAAGACTGAACGGCATAAACAATGTCCGCTTCTACACGAACGATGCCGGCCGTTTTATGGAGGAGATGGCGGAAAACGGGGAAAAGGCAGACGTGGTTTTCATGGATCCGCCCCGCAGCGGCAGTACGGAGCAGTTCATGTCCAGTGTCGTCCGGCTGAGTCCATCCCGTGTCATCTACATCTCCTGTGAACCGGCGACGCTGGCCAGAGACCTTTCCTACTTCACCGGGCACGGATACCGCGTACTTGAAGCCGTTCCCATCGACATGTTCCCGATGGCCGAAAACGTGGAGACCGTGTGTCTCTTGGGCAGACGAAAACCCGATGATACGATAAAAGTCTCTGTCAATATGGATGACTATTATCAGATCAGGGATGCCGAGGAAGCGGAGAAAAAACCTTCATAAGACCAAAATAGTATATCGAGATGAAAAACTTAGCTGTTGATGCGTAAGAAAAGATTACGCATCAGCAGCTTATTTTATTTTCAGCCGAGAACGGCAGAAGGGAAATCTATGACAAAGGAAGCAAAAACGACAAGGAACCTGAAGGTGATCGAGCAGAGCGGGTACAGGTATCAGGCAACGCCGACTGTAATGCTGAAGGGCAAATGGCTCAGCGAGTTCGGTTTTGAGATCGGCACGCATGTCAAAGTGGAGTGTGAGAATGGCAAGCTCATCATCACGAAGGAAGAAGTGATGGAAGAGATCGTGCAGCCGGTGCTCTGCGTGGCGGAAGGAAAAGCCGGTTACGGTAAAAAGAAAACTGCTTCAAAGCAGAGACGAGAGGGGCGGTGAATCTGAATGAAGACAACCACAACGAAAAGAAAAGCGATTGCAGATGCGGTAGAACTTCTGAAGGAAGAATCACCGAATGCTCCGGGAAATATCGCAGGAGTGCAGTTGATACCGATAGAAAAGGTTATCCCTGTATTGAGGATTCCATTACGGACCACTCCGCTTATCTGCCTGGGGCAAAGAACGGCAGCAAGCTGAGATATACAGGGCTGAAAGGATGTACGGATTACAAGAAGGCTGTGCAGATCATCAAGGATGGCGGGTATGCCACAAGCCTGACTTATGTGGAGAAGCTGATATCCATCATCGAGAAATGGAAACTGACAGATTATGACGCGAAGGATTCCGGCGGTGAAGTGATCCGCTGGTACCGTGTAAGGAAGTCCTGGGCGGATGCCAAGAGCCAGAAGGGAGCCTATAAGATTCTGGACAACGCGAAGAAATGCGCGGATCAGAATTCGGGATACAAGGTGTTCGATGCGGATGGCAAGATAGTGTATGAGCCAAAGGCAGCGGAACCTGCTGTGAAGGTGCCGTTTCTGGTGAAAGTCAGTATTTCTGATCTGAATATCAGGGAGGGGCCGGGAGTTAATCACAGTCGTGTCCAGTTCTGTCCTCCGGGTGTTTATACCATAGTGGCGGTGTCAGAAGGAGCAGGTGCTTCTATGTGGGGTAAGCTGAAGATGGGGTAAGCTGAAGAGTGGAATCGGCTGGCTAAGCCTTGATTTCTGCCGACGAGTGTAACTTGAATATCGAATTGTTATCGAGCCTGCGGGCATTGGGCGAAATCCTGATGTTACGCAGGCTTTTTTATAAAAAAATTACGAATAGCAGTTGACACGGTGTCAGCGATGATATATAGTGCGATCATTGACACGATGTCAACCACATTCGCATGGAAACGGGGAAGGAGCGGTTATGTTTAAGGGGACGCCCGAATTGATAGAGAAGCGACGAGAAGAAATCATAAATGCCTGTGAACGGTTATATCAGACGATGAGCTTTAAGGAGATTACGCTAAAGGAGATCGGCAATGTGACGTCTTTTTCAAGACCGACCATATATAACTATTTTCAGACCAGGGAGGAAATCTTCCTTGCGCTTTTTGAACGAGAATATGACCGCTGGAATGAAGAGCTTGAAATGATACTTGAAGAGAATGCTTATCTTACGAAAGCGCAGGTTGCGGAAAAGATTGCTCATTCTCTTGAGAAAAGAGAGCAGCTGCTGAAGCTCCTGTCCATGAATAATTACGATATGGAAGCCAACAGCCGACTGGAACTGCTTACGACATTCAAGGCTGCATACGGAAAATCCATGACGAACATTCGCAGCATCCTCTCCAGGTTCTGCCCGGAGATTGGCAGCGAAGAACTGGAAAACTTCATTTATGTTTTCTATCCGTTTATGTTTGGCATCTATCCGTACGCCAGGGTAACAGAAAAACAGAAGACGGCAATGAAGGACGCACAAGTAAATTACGTAGATCATTCGATTTATGAAATCACCTATAACTGCCTTATCAGGCTGTTAGGTTAAGAAGGAGGATTACAACGATGACAAACTTACCGAAAATTGCGCTCGGTGCTTGGGCATGGGGCAACGACGGAACATTTGGAGGCGATATTACTGCTGAAAGCCTTCGCCCGATCTTTGACACAGCAATGGCGAATGGACTGAACCTGTGGGATACGGCTTACGCCTACGGCATGGGAACCTCAGAGAAGGTGCTGGCCGGGTTCCTGAAGGGGCTTGAAAGAAACGCATATCTCGTGTCTGACAAGTTCACCCCTTAGTGTGCCAACGGCAAGCCAACAGCAATGGCCGATATGATCGAAATGCAGCTTCAGCTGATGGAGCTGGATCAGTTTGATATCTACTGGATCCACAATGTCTGGGATGCGCCGCATTGGACGGAGGAGCTGGCGAAGTATTTTGAAGGAAAGGACAATGTTCCTCTTCTCGGTGTGTCGAATCATAACCTTGCGGAGATCAAACAGGCGAATGAAATCCTTAAAAGCCACGGCTTGAAGTTGTCTGCCGTGCAGAACCACTACAGTCTGATCAACCGTTCTTCGGAGGCTTCCGGCATTCTTGATTACTGCAGAGAAAACGACATTACTTTCTTTGCCTATATGGTGCTGGAGCAGGGTGCTCTGTCAGGGAAGTATGATACGTCTCATCCGATGCCGGAGGGTTCTGCAAGAGCAGAGACTTACAACCCGGTGCTTGATAAGCTGGAAGTACTTAACGCAGAACTTAAGAAGCTGGCGGATAAATACCATGTCGGTCCCGCGCAGATCCCGGTGGCATGGGCAATCGCCAAGGGGACACTGCCGATCATCGGTGTAACTAAGACCGGCCATGTTGAAGATGCGGTAAAGGCAGCAAACGTAGCACTGACAGCAGAAGAAACCGCAGAACTTGAAAGAGTGGCTGACAACCTTGAACTTAATGTGATCCGTTTCTGGGAAAAGGAGATGAAATAAATGAGCAAGAAGAATATTGGAGCAACACTGGCATTGTATCCCTGCCCGGTCATTGTAGTAGGCGCAATGGTAAATGATAAGCCTACATGGACGCTTGTCGCCCATGCCGGAACAGTTGCGCATAGCCATCTGATGGTATCCCTTGTGCAGGCACACTACATCAATCAGGGTATCCGCGAGAATAAAAAGCTCTCCGTCAATGTGGTGGATGAATCGTGGCTTGCCAAGGCGGATAAGATGGGAACCATCTCAGGCAGTAAGGTGGATAAGTCCGAAGAATTTGCCTGGACGATGGGTGAAAACGGTGCTCCCATCATTGACGAGGCAAAGGTGTCTATTGAGTGCGAGGTGGATGGCAACTACGAACTGGAGAACTTTGACCACTTCATCTGCAAGATCCTCGCAACCTATGCGGATGAGACCGTCCTGAATGAGAAAGGCAAGATTGACTATCACACCTTTAAGCCTGTTCTCTTTGAGTTCCCGACCTATGAGTATTTCGTGACAGGTGAGAAAGTCGGCGATTGCGCAAAGATGAATAAATAAGATATGTATAGACAAGGCTCTGACTACAGTGTGTCAGAGTCTTAGTCCATATGGAAAGAAGGTATAACGTGGCAAAGAAAGTTTTAGTGGCAGTTTATTCTGCAAGTGGTGTGACCAGGCGTGTCGGTGAAGAGATTGCCCGTATCAGCGGCGGTGATTTCTTTGAGATCATGCCGAAAGAACCTTACACCTCTGCTGATTTGGACTGGATGAACAAGAAAAGCCGCAGCAGCGTTGAAATAAATGATCCGTCCGCAAGACCGGAGATCGTAAATGCGGTTCCTAATATGGGCGATTATGATACAGTGATTATCGGTTTTCCTATTTGGTGGGGTGTTGCACCAAGGATCATAGAAACATTTTTGGAAAGCTATGATTTCGCTGGAAAAACCATTGTCCCTTTCTGCACTTCAGGAGGAAGTGGTGTTGGGAGAAGTGATACTGCACTGCATAAAAATGTAACTGGCGGCGTGAAATGGGAAAAGGGCGTTCAGATCAACCGCCCGAATGAAACGGAGATTAAAAAGTGGCTTGGTATTGTTCTGTAAGCTGCTTACGAGGAGATGTCTGCATGAAGGTTAAGGAAAAGAAGGTAGAGGAGAACGGGGTCATTCCATTCGCCGGATTCTTCCGTTATCTGGTCGTCTGTTTTGTCATCCTGCAGGCATGGCTCTATTTGACAAACTATGTGAACCGCTATGGAAGATGGAAGTGGTATGAATATGGTCTTACGGCTGTCAACATGACGGCTGCGGTTTATATGGCAAATACCATCAATACCGACTGGGACGAAATGGCGACAACCTTTAACCTGGCCATGCTGGTGATGCTTTTATGCGTTGCTGTGTTGTATTTCATACAGATCAGACTGAAAGAGCAGGATACAGGCGCGGCAAGGAATATGCTGACGATCCTGACCGTGGACCTTTTCCTGTACCTTGTGGCTTTTCTTGCGTCAGTGATCAATCCGGGGCAGATCGTGCTGTGGATCGATGTTGCCGCTGTACTGGTCGGTGCTTTCCTCCCGTTCTTTGTCCGGGGCAGATTTGATATCAGCATTATCAGTTTTCCACATCTGGTGGAGCGTTTTGAGCTGATCACGATCCCTGCGGCTGATGTTCAGCCACTACTTTATCGTGATCGCGGTCAATCTGGTCACGGTTGCCCTCAAGTTTCTGGAGAACCCGGAGGCAAGCCCCCCGTTTACCGCAGGGCTTATGATTGCGGCACTGCTCCTGTTTTTCGCCGCAATCTTTTCAGACAGTATTTATTATCATGAAAAATACCGCTTTGGGATTAGAGATGCGGCTGCATCGTGTGGATTTCTGCTCATTGGAGCGGCAATTATGCTGCTTGTCTGTTCTATGATTTACGGATTCCTGATCGGAGCACTGATTGCTGCCTGCGGGAATTTTGTGATGCTGCTTATGAAATATAAGGGGGTCTGGGCTGAATGAAAATTGTTGTTTTGATGGGAAGTCCGAATAAAAACGGCTCCACAAGGATATTGGTTGATTCCTTCGTGCAGGGTGCGGAATCGGCAGGGCACACCTGTGAGGTTGTTGATGTTTGCCACGCAAATGTACATCCATGCATCGGCTGTGTTCGCTGCGGCTATGAGGGACCATGCGTGCAGAAAGATGATGTCGAAACAATCAGAGGGAAATTGCTCAGTTCAGATATGGTCGTCTTTGCCACTCCGCTCTACTACTACGGCATGACTGCACAGCTAAAAGCAGTTGTGGATCGTTTCTGCGCGTACAACAGCAGCTTAAACAGCAGGCATCTGAAATCTGCTCTGCTCACGGTTGCATGGAACGCGGATGATTGGACATTTGAGGCTCTTACGGCGCATTACAAAACCCTCGTCCGGTACATCAATTTTGAGGACCAGGGAATGGTGCTGGGATACGGCTGTGGGACACCAGCCATGACGAAAAGAAGCAAGTATCCCGATCAGGCTTATCATCTCGGAAGAGGGCTGTGATCAAGAGATGTTATGGCACAAAACATACTGCACAGAATATGACAAGCCGGAAAGGAGATGTCTATGAAGAAATCCGGAAAGGGTTTAGCCTTCGTTTTGGCAATAGCGTTTATTTTGACATTCACGCTATCAGCATGCGGAAGCAAAAACGCCACAGTTAAAGAGAATAATACTGAGCAAAGCACGGCCGGTGCAGGGGAAGCAGATAAAAAAGAATTGGCTGGCAATAATGAGCCGGGACAAAATTCGGAAACAGGTTTAGCTGCTTTGGAAGATGACACATCTGATACGAATGATCCCGGAAAGGATGTGTTGGTCGTATATTTCTCGGCAACCGGAATAACAAAGGGTGTTGCTGAAAAAATAGCCAACATAACAGATGCGGATATTTACGAGATTGTGGCTGCACAGGAATATACAAGCGATGATTTAAACTACAGCGATCCGGACAGCAGAACAAGTGTTGAGCAGAACGATCCGGCGGTTCGTCCTAAAATAGGCAGTGATGAAATATCTTTGGATGGATACTCCACGATTTTCATTGGGTACCCGATCTGGTGGGGACAGGAGCCACGGATTATGGACACCTTTGTAGAGAACCATAAATTTGCCGGTATCACCATGATACCGTTTTGCACTTCGGGTAGTAGCAGTATCGGTAGCAGCGGACAGAATCTTGCCGATAACGCAGGAAGCGGAAACTGGCTTGATGGACAAAGATTCAGCGGAAGCGTATCGGAAGATGAGCTTCGAAATTGGATAGACGGATTTCATATCAAAGAAGAGTCAAAGGAGGACACAGAATCTATGCTGCAAATAAGAATTGGAAATACAGCAGTTACCGTAGAATGGGAGGATAATGAGTCCGTACAGGCACTGAGAGATTTGTGCACCGATAACCCGCTTACTATTCAAATGTCTATGTACGGTGGTTTTGAGCAGGTCGGCTCCATTGGACAGAGCCTTCCAAGGGATGACCAGCAGACTACCACAGGCGCGGGAGACATCGTTTTATATTCCGGGAATCAAATCGTCGTCTTTTACGGCTCTAACTCCTGGGCCTACACAAGACTGGGACATATTACCGATCAGAAT
>ONLK01000011.1 GCA_900318615.1 uncultured Eubacteriales bacterium | reverse complement strand
TTGAACGCAGGTAAGCAGGCCCCGCCATCAGGGCTGCAGAAACCGGGACCAGAATGCGGGGGCGCTTATGTCAGGAGGGCAAAGCCCTCCTGACAAGGCCACGAAGCGGACCCTGCGTTCATGAGCAGGGAGTGAAGCGGATTGCGATTTTCCGCATTACTACATGGAATTTATTGAGAAAGGAGATTCTGCTTGGACGACGAAGAATATATGAAAGCGGTAAAGCTGGGTCAGAAAGCGGTAAAGGCAGCGGTAGAAAAGGGAGAATCGCCTTATCTTCCGGCCCTGGATGATATAATTAAAGATTTCTCAATCCGGTCGGAGGTGCCTCTGGGACTGGTTGATATTCCGCTGGACCAGATTGTCGGCACGAAAACCGTCGGACGGCAGAATTCTTTTGCCAGAAATTTCATGCCGATCATGAATCCCGACAGCGAATTTGCCGTGAAGTGGATGCACGTGTATGACTATCAGATGGACAGCGGAGTTGCCGACCCCATTGTAGCCTATGAGTTTATGAACAGGTTTTACGTGCTCGAGGGAAACAAGAGAGTAAGCGTCCTGAAATATATTCACGCATTCAGCATTGAGGGAAATGTAACCCGTCTGGTTCCGCAATGGTCGGAAGATCCGCAGGTACGGATATTCTATGAATTCATGGAATTTTACCGCAGAACACAGATTAATTTTATAACCATGTCCAGACCGGGAAGTTATCAGAAACTGCTGACGCTGTGCGGCCCGAAGGACACAGATGTCTGGACGGATGACATGCGCATGGATTTTACATCCTCATACCGGCGGTTTGAAAAAGTGTTCGAAGAAAAGGACGGGGGAAAATATGGAATCAGCTGCGGCGATGCATTTTTGATGTATCTTTCCGTCTACCCGTACCAGGATATGGAGAATATCACGGATTCACAGCTGGAAGAGCAGGTCAATGCCATCTGGGACGAAATATCGGTTCTGAAGGAACAGCCGGAGAGCACGCTGGTGATGAAACCCGGGGAGGATGAGACGGCGCCGAACATTTTCACACGCTTTTTCACTGCTTCCCGCGTTAAACAGCTGAATGTCGCCTTTATCCATGATAAACCGATGGGAAATTCCGGCTGGACGTACAGCCATGAACTTGGGCGCATGCACCTGGAAGAGGTGTTCAAAAATGAAGTAAAGACGATGGCCTATTTTGCTCTTTTTGATTCCGATAACGGGGATGAACGGGCAGAGAACATGATCGAGTCTGCCATCGAGGACGGCAATCAGATCATTTTTACGACCTCGGAACGGCTGCTGTCGGCGAGTCTGAAGGTGGCGGTCCGACATCCGGAAATCAGAATTCTGAACTGCTGTGTTCATCGGCCTTATAAAAATATACGCACGTACTACGGGCGCATGTATGAAGCAAAGTTCCTCGAGGGAATGGCAGCCGGTGCCATGGCGGCCAATGATAAAATTGCCTACCGCGCGGATTACCCGATCTATGGAGCGCTGGCCAACATCAATGCTTTTGCACTTGGAGCCAGCTCCGTCAACCCGCGTGCCAGGGTCTATCTTAACTGGATCGGAGAGAAAAATGCTGATTTTTCAGATATGATTGCGAAGAATGATATTCATGTTATTTCGGACGTGGATACCATCCGCCCGGATGATAAGAACCGGCGGTATGGCCTGTATATTTACGGAAACGGAATGGCAGCGAACCTGGCAGCGCCGATCTGGAACTGGGGAAAATTCTATGAGAAGATCATCCGTGATATTGTATCCGGATCATGGAATAGTACCGCAAAAAAAGGTGCCCTGAATTACTGGTGGGGGATTTCCGGGGGTATCATTGATCTGATCACCTCCAAAAACATGCCCGAGGGCATTCATACGCTTATCGATCAGATCAGGGGTCAGATTTATTCTGAAAATTTTCATCCCTTCCAGGGAGTGATTTATAAGCAGGACGGAAGCACGGCCGGATCGAAGGACACGGTTCTTTCTCCGGAGGAAATCATCACGATGGATTATCTGTGCTCCAATGTCATTGGAAGGATTCCAGGGGTTGAAGATCTGACAGAGGAAGCAAGGAAAATTGTTTCCGTGCAGGGAGTCGGAACGGCCTGAATTGCCTGAAAGAGATCGTACAGCCGCCTGGCATAGTTTGGAAATGAACAATCAGGTCCGCCATGAGAGTACACACAGCGGCGGACCTGATTGTTTTTTATCTCGCTTCCGCACCATTTTTATACGTTTTCTTACCCGGCGTCATTTTCTGCCGTGCTTTTGGATGCTTTTTCATTTTTTTGCGAATCGCCGGAGACTGGACGGACGGAGCGAAGGATGTTCTGTACAACCGGATTGAAACGAGCCGAGCCCTGAGGAGAGATGGCGATGGTATAGAGATCACCGCCGTCTGCGAAAACAAGTCCTGACGTATTGTAGGAGGAGCTTTCAAAACAGACGCAGTCTATGGAATTGACATCGCAGTAATAAAGATAATCGTAGTTTTCATCGGATTTGAGCGCATGATAGATATCTTCGGTACCGGCCGGATTTACCTGTGATTCGGAAATGCCTACCTGCCCGTAATAATCGTCCAAAACCTTCTGAGGAGATTTCGCCAGATAGATAAGACCGGAATCCTTATATTCCTCATCTTCGGAAAGGTCGCAGACATCCCAGTTGGCAGGAAGAAAGAGCTCAAAACCAAGGCCGGTGTCGACCCAGACGCCGGGATAGACATTCCTGTCAATGTCGTGATATGAAAGTGTAAGGACGGTATCCGCTGTATTGCCGGATTTTTCATCTTCGCCGTTCACAGACAGTTCGGAAGCACCGGCCGAAAAGACGGAAGTAAAAATGGCGGCCGCCGCAAGAGCGGCGATCAGTAAATCAGATTTCTTTATCATAGATGCACCTCCTGAGGACATGCCATCAGCTTTAACTGGAACCATACTGCTGGAAACAGTGTACAGGAAATTAGTTCATTTGTAAATAATCTCAGGGAATGTTGAATTTACAGCTGTTTTACAGTATAACTGTAACGGAATTGACAAATATAACGGAAGGAGAAACAATATGTGTGCAGAGCATCAGATAAAGAATCGAACGGGAAAAACTGTCCGAAGGCTGGCAGCTTATATGCTCGCTGCTTTCATGATACTTTCGGTTTCCGGTTTCGCCGGAGCGCAGGAAACAGCCGCTGCAGAAGAGAACGGTGTCCCGCAGGAGAGTACGGAAGGGGCGGAAGAACTTACCGGCAATTACAATCTGCTTCTGATCGGCTCGGACAGACGTGACACCAGCTGGAACGGAAATTCGGATGTTATGCTCCTGGTTACCATCAATCATGATGTTGACAAAATCTTTTTAACATCTTTTATGAGAGATCTGTGGGCGGATATCCCCGGCGTCGGGCAGACAAAGCTCAATGCCGCCTACGCCAGCGGCGGCGCCAGCCTGCTGGAGGAAACACTGAAAAACTGTTACCGGATCCATGTGGATAACTACGCAGCCGTAGATTTTGAGGGGATCGCCAATATCATTGATCTGATGGGCGGAGTGAAAGTGAAACTCGATACGGCGGAAGCGGATTTTATCAATCAGGGAGTCGGCGGATCTGATGTCCGTGCGGGCGCCTCGGTTCTTCTGAATGGAAAGCAGGCCTGCATGCATATGCGCAACCGGTCCACACGCGGCAGCGACTTTGAAAGGACCCGGCGGCAGAGAGAAGTGCTGGTCAGCCTTTTTAACAGCATCAGCGCCTCGAAGCTTCTGAGCATCCAGGAAAACGAGAAAGAGTATCTCGATCAGATGGAAACGGACCTGAAACGGGCGGACATCATGAAACTGATTCTCCAGTTCCCAACGTTCAGCTCCTACCGTCTGGTGCAGGAGAGACTTCCATATGATCACATGTATCATTCGGAAAATGAGGTTCTGGTACCGGATGATCTTAACGCAACCGTGAAAAAGCTGACGGACGAGATCTATGCTGCCAACTGAGGTGCCGCTATGAAAATTCTGGTTCTGGCCGACGCGCCGTGCAAGGCATTCTGGGATTACTATGATGGAACGAAACTCAAGGGATATGACCTGATTTTATCTGCCGGTGATCTTCCGGCGGCGTATCTTTCATTTATTGTCACCTTCTCAAACTGCCCGGTTCTGTATGTTCATGGAAATCATGATGAAAAGTACATGTTCCGTCCGCCGGAAGGCTGTGACTGTATTGAGGATAAGATTTATACCTATCAGGGTGTGCGCATTCTCGGGCTTGGCGGTTCGATGCGGTATCGATACTCGGAAGCTCCCTACACGCAGTGGTCGGAGGAAGATATGCAAAAAAGGATAAAGAAGATGCGTCTGAAGCTGATGCGAAGCCATGGCTTTGATATTCTGCTTACGCACGCGCCGGCACGCGGAATAGGAGACCAGGATGATCCGTGCCATCGCGGTTTTTCTGCTTTTCTTCCGCTGATCGATAAGTATTCGCCCCAATATATGGTTCACGGCCATGTTCACATGAATTACGGATACGACGTAAAGCGGGAAGAAATCCGGGGAAATACAAAGATCATCAATGCGTATGAGCGGTATGTAATCGAAATATGACAGGATCGGATGTTCGTCCGGCAGAGGCGCAGGAATCAAAAGTCCGCAGAGAAAGAATTCTCTGCGGACTTTTGAATCAGGAAGAATTTATTCCGCCAGTTCCTCCCAGCGGTCATAGAGAACAGCCAGCTGTTCCTGAATTTCCTCCTTTCGGCGACTCAGGGCGGTTACCTGTTCCAGGTTTGTGAATACTTCCTCGCGGCTTAGATCATCGTCGATCCGCCTGTCTTCCTCTTCCAGAGCGGAAATTTCCGTTTCCGTCTTTTTCAGCTCGTTCCGCCGCCTGGCCTGCGCGGCCTTTAACTCTTTTGATTTTTCCCAGCTTACTCTGCTGTCCGAATTTTCAATACTTCCGGAAGAATTTTCTGCAGCGGCTCCGGAAAAAGGAGACGGGCGGGCCGCTGATTTTTCCTTCAAACCTTCCTCACGGCTGAGGGCCTGAAGTGTTTCACGCTTCTCCAGATAATAATCATAGTTTCCGATATAGTTAATCAGGCGCGTATCCTTCAGTTCCAGAATACGGGTTGCGGTCTGGTTGATGAAATAGCGATCGTGGGAAACGTAAAGCACGGTTCCGGTGTAATCGCAAAGCGCGCTTTCCAGGATCTCCTTTGAAAAGATGTCCAGATGATTGGTAGGCTCATCGAGAATCAGAAAATTTGCCCTGGAAAGCATGAGCTTCGCCAGCGAAACACGGCCGCGCTCTCCGCCGCTGATTTCACTGATGAGCTTAAATACATCATCCCCCGTAAACAGAAATGCAGCCAGGGTATTGCGGATTTTCGTATTGTCCAGCTCCGGATACTCATCCTGAAGCTCATCGAACAGATTTTTCTGTGCATGCAGGACCTGGTGTTCCTGATCGTAGTAGCCGATATTGACACGAGATCCCAGCGTGATTTTTCCGCTGTCCGCTTCCTCAATGCCCATGATGATTTTAAGAAGGGTTGATTTTCCGGTTCCGTTATCACCGATCAGTGCTACACGTTCACCACGTCTGATATCGAAGGTGAGATCCGAAAACAGCTCGTTGTCTCCGAAGGCCTTCGCCAGATGTTCAATTTTCATGACATCCCGTCCGCTTTCAATGCGGGGCTCAAGGGTCAGATGAATCTGCGTATCCTCATCCACCGGTTTATCGAGAACCTGGATTCTGGCCAGCTGCTTTTCACGGCTTTCTGCCCGCCGGATGGATTTCTCCCGGTTGAACTGTCTTAGTTTTGTGATGACCTCCTCCTGATGTTTGATCTGTGCCTGCTGATGAAGGTAAGCCTTCAGGGCAGCGCGGCGCATTTCTTCTTTTTTAAAGGAATAATCGGAATAATTCCCCTGAAACGTCGTCATCTTTCCCCGGTCAATTTCTATGACCTTTGTGACGATCCGGTTGAGAAAGTACCGGTCGTGGGACACAATGAGTACGGCACCCTTGTAGTTAAGCAGATAGTTTTCAAGCCAGGAAATCGCATTGATGTCAAGATGGTTGGTCGGTTCATCAAGCAGCAGAACATCAGGCATTTCAAGAAGCAGCCTTGCCAGAGCAACCCGGGTTTTCTGACCGCCGGACAGTGTGTCCGTGCTGAAACCAAATTCATCCTCCGAAAACCCCAGCCCCTTGAGGACTCCGGTAATTTCACTTTCAACGGCGTAACCGTTTGCATTTTCAAAATCAGTGTTCAGATGGTGGTATTCTTCCATCAGAGAATCAAGTTCAGCCCCCGAGGCCTCCTTCATTTCAAGCTCAAGCGAACGAAGCGTGCATTCCATCTCAAAAACGCTCTCTTTTACTTCCCGGACTTCCTCATAGATGGTTTTATGGCTGTGCAGCATTCCCTGCTGCGCAAGATAACCGATGGTTTTATCTTTGGAGAGCGTAACCTCGCCGTTGTCGGCCTTTTCCTCTCCGACAATGATTTTAAGGAGGGTGGACTTTCCGGCTCCGTTGATTCCGACAATGGCCGCCTTTTCGTGTTCTTCAATCCCAAAAGAAGCATGGACAAGTATATCGTCCGTGCCGAAGGATTTACATAGATCGTGACAGGATAAAATCATAAACTATATACCTCAGTTGCATATTCAAAATCGAACCGTGCCGATATGTCTGTATTATTTTACTCAATCAGGGATTTGAAATCAAGGTTTCAGATTATTTGACATCGCTGCCGTATATTTGTATAATTGTCGTGATTTATATCACAATGTAGTATATCACCCGGTCAGAACCGGGGAAACAGGGGTGCAGTTTTGGAAGAGAAGTATATTTCGAAAGCGGTTATTGCCAGACTGCCGCGCTATTATCGCTATCTGGGCAATCTGATGGACGAACATGTGGAACGGATTTCTTCGGCGGACCTCAGTAAAATCATGAAGGTCACATCGTCCCAGATCCGGCAGGATCTTAACAATTTCGGCGGTTTCGGGCAGCAGGGGTACGGATATAATGTGAAATACCTGTACAATGAGATAGGAAAAATACTGGGGCTGGATCAACAGTATAACATGATTATACTCGGCGCCGGCAATCTTGGCACCGCGCTGGCAAATTATCAGCATTTTGCAAACCGCGGCTGGAATGTGATAGCTGTCTTTGACCGGGATCCCGGAAAACATGGAGGGCGTGTGCGCGAGGGTGTAGAGATCTACAGCCTGGACGATCTGGAAAAATACCTTGATCATAACCGGATTGACATAGCCTGCCTGGCTATTCCGGCTTCGGTGGCGCAGAAATATGCGACCTGCATGATCCGTCATGGAATAAAGGCAATCTGGAATTTTGCGCATACGGATCTGGAGGTCCCGGAGGACGTGGTGGTGGAGAATGTTCACCTCAGCGAAAGCCTTATGCAGCTTTCTTACCGGATGACGCATAAGAATAAAAACAAGGACAGAGAGAAAGATTAAAAAAGGAAAACGGAGTTAAATTTATTATTATGAAGAAATTACTCACGGCAGCGCAGGCGAGGGAAGCCGATCGCTATACGTGTGAACAGATTGGTATTCCGTCCATGGTTCTCATGGAGACAGCTTCGATGGCCGTCCGGGATTCAGTTCTTCATTTTCTGCAGCAGGGCAGAGCGGCGGACGAATTGTCCCACAGCCGTGTTCTGGCTGTATGCGGGTCGGGAAATAATGGCGGCGACGGCGCCGCCGCCGCAAGACTTCTGCTGATGAAAGGTATTCATGCAGAAGTCTTTTTTGCAGGCAATGAAGAACACGGCACGGAACAGATGAAGGCACAGCTTTCCATCTTCGAAAAGCTCGGCGGAAAAGTTTACCGCCAGGTTCCGCCGGATTTTGGCACCTATGATGTGCTGATCGATGCACTTCTGGGAATTGGACTTTCCCGCCCGGTGGAGGGAAAAACAGCCCTCTGGATCGACAGGATCAATGAAGCATCCCGGAAGGATAAGGTACATGTGATATCCGTTGATATTCCGTCCGGAGTCTGTGCCGACAATGGGAAAACAGGCGGTGTGTGCGTACACGCGGATGAGACGGTGACGTTCTCGTATTTAAAGAGAGGCCATATCCAGTACCCCGGGAGAGAAAACTGCGGAGTTGTACATCTTTGCGAAGCTTCCATCTGCATGGAGCCGGCTTCCGGCAGTAAGGGGGCAGACCGGGAGGACGCCTGCGCCTTCACCCTGGATACCGAAGATGTGAAGCGGCTGCTTCCGAAGCGTGTGAGACGCTCGAACAAGGGAACCTATGGCCGCGCTGTTATTGCTGCCGGATGCCGCAATATGGCCGGAGCCGCTGTCCTGTGCGGACGCGCGGCTATGAATACCGGAGTCGGACTGGTTCAGTTTCTGTCCGATGAAACAAATCGTGTCATACTTCAAAGTTCAGTTCCGGAAGCTGTTTATACGCCGGTGCTCAGGACAACGGAGTACAAAAACATACTGTCGAAGGCGTCGGCTGTCGGAATCGGTCCGGGACTGGGCACATCCGCAGGTGCCGCCTTTCTTTTGAAAAGGGTTCTCGAGAATCGCGGCGGCAAAACACTTGTGATCGATGCGGACGCACTGAACCTTTTGTCGGAAAACGGCAGGAAAATTTCCGGAGAAGAGGATTTGGCAGAGGAGCCGGCGGATCCGGTACGCTCCGGTGTCATCATCACACCGCATCCCGGGGAGATGAGCCGTCTGACCGGACTGGGCGTGCCGGCAATCCTTGATGATCCTGTCCGTGCGGCGATGACGTATGCGAAACAAAATAATCTGATCTGTGTCCTGAAGGATGCATCGACCATCGTGACAGACGGCCGCAGACTTTATATAAACCAAAGCGGGTGCGGCGGTATGAGCACAGCCGGCTCCGGGGATGTGCTGACAGGAATTATTACGGCGCTTGCGGCGCAGGGACTGGATGCCTTTACAGCAGCGTATCTGGGAGTTTATATACATGGGCTTGCCGGCGAAAGAGCTTCTTCACAGTGGGGAGAGCGCGGGATGACGGCGATGGATATTGTGGAGGCGGTGAAATGGGTACTCAGAGAGTATGCGCAAGAATCAATCTGAAAGCGGTAGATGAAAACTTCCGGGTGATGAAAAAGAATCTGCTTCACGGAGAAAAAATCTGCGCAGTTGTAAAAACAAACGCGTACGGGCATGGGGCTGTGCGCATAGCTGCGTACATTGAACACGATCCGCAGATCTGGGGCTTCGCGGTGGCTACGGCGGAAGAAGGCCGGTCACTGAGGCATGCAGGTATCCGTAAGCCGATCCTGGTTCTGGGATATGTATTCGCGGAGGATTATGAGGATCTTGCCCGGCTTGAGATCCGGCCGGCCGTGTTCAAGACGGATATGGCGGCTGCGCTTTCAAAGACAGGCGAAAAGCTGGGCCGGAAACTTCCGGTACATCTGGCGCTGGATACCGGAATGAGCCGGATCGGATTCGGGGATTCGGAAGAGTCCGTCAAAAAAATAAGGCAGATTGCCTCTCTTCCTGGCATAGAAATAGAAGGAATGTTTACACATTTTGCGCGCGCGGACGAGGCGGATAAGTCCACAGCCCAAAAGGCGCTGCAGCGATATCTTGCTTTCGCGGACAAATTGGAGAGGGCGGGAATACCGATCCCCCTCCGGCACTGTTCCAACAGCGCCTCGATTCTGGAACTCCCGGAGGCACATCTGGATATGGTACGTGCCGGCATCACAATCTACGGGATCTATCCCTCCGACGAGATGGATCGGAAAAAGAATGTGCTTCAGCCGGTGATGGAGCTGAAAAGTCATATCGCATACATCAAGAAAGTACCGGCGGGCACGCCGGTCAGCTACGGCGGCACCTTTGTGACGGAACGGGAAACGCGGGTAGCCACAATCCCGGTCGGATATGGCGATGGGTATCCAAGGTCACTGAGCAATAAAGGGTATGTCCTGATTGGCGGGCAAACCGCTCCTATCATCGGAAGAGTGTGCATGGACCAGTTTATGGTGGATGTGACGGACATAGAAGCGCACGAACAGGAGGAGGTTACCCTGCTCGGGAAGGATGGCGGAGCTTTTCTTGGAATTGATGAGCTCGGCAGACTTTCCGGGCGCTTTCCTTACGAATTTGCCTGCTGTATAAACGAGCGGGTGCCGCGGGTATATCTGACCTGAGACTGCAGAGGCTTTAATCGAATATTGACGATCGTGATCATAAATGCTATATTTTGATCGTATGTTTTTTGTCATGAGAGGCTGCAGGGGATTTTCTGCCTGCACTTTTGCGGAATCCGAGGTGATTTTTGTTTTATGGACGACAGTGCCGGCCCCTCGTGGGGACTGATTCTGTTTTCTGGGTTATTGATCATTGATTTCATTTTTTCCATGTACAGCAGTGCCCTTGAAAATGTCAGCGATAATTTTCTGGACGAAGCTGCTGAAAATGGCAATGAAAGAGCCGAAAAGGTTCATAAGCTTAAGAGCAGAGCAGATTATTTTGTATATGCATGCTGGTTATATCTGATCCTTACAGCATTTTCCGCCGTTAGCGCAGCTTGGACCGGAACCTCCTGCGAAGGAGGAATTCTGTCTTCTCCTGCTTTCCGCGCAATTTTGTTCTCCGTGATTGTATTCGACTTCGGAGAAGCTTTGCCGCGGATGTTCGGGAAGAAGTACAGAAACAGCTGTTCGCTTCGATGTTATGGTTTTGTTCACGTATTTACCGCAATCACTATGCCGTTTTCGTTTGTCCTGATTAACATTTCAATGCTGATCGGTTTTATATTCGGCATCCGGAAAAAGGATCTGGATGATGAGGTGACCGAGGATGAGATCATCTCTATGGTGAACGAGGGACATGAGCAGGGCGTCCTTGATAAAAACGAGACGGAGATGATCAACAATATCTTCGAGCTGGATGACAAGCAGGCGCGCGATATTATGACACACCGCAAGGATATCTGCGGCATCGATGCGGATTACACACTCGGACAGGCGATCGATTTTATGTCCGGCAGAAATAATTCCCGTTTCCCGGTTTATGACGGAACGATCGATAATATTATCGGTGTTCTCCATTACCGGGATGCGATGCGCTTCTCCAATTCGGACGGCTTTGAAGATAAGAAGCTGCGGGATATTCCGGGTCTTCTTCTTCCGGTTAAATTTATACCGGAGACAAGGCAGATCAGTGTTTTGTTTAAAAGCATGCAGGCTCAGAAGCTTCAGATGGTTATTGTGGTTGACGAGTACGGCGAGACAGCCGGACTTGTTACCATGGAAGATATTCTTGAAGAGATTGTGGGCAATATCTTCGATGAATATGATGAAGATGAAATGCAGATCATTCGTGAAGATGACGGAAGTTATATCATGGATGGCATGACGCCGCTTTCGGATGTAGAAGAAGAACTCGGAATCAAACTGAACGATGAAGAACACGAAACACTGAACGGCTATCTGATTTACAAACTGGACCGTATACCTGACGAGCATGAAACCTCCGTGATTGAAGCGGATGGCTATGCTTTTCGTATTATTGAGGTGAAAAATAATACGATCCGCTGGGTTCACGTCAGAAAACTGAATAAAGAGGAGACGGAGAACAAGGACAGCGGCAGAACAAGGGAAGAGGAGAGCCGGGGAAAAAACCGGACAGAGAATGATAACCGGACGGACAGTAAGAAGGATGAGGTGTAATATTTATGTCAGGACATTCAAAATTCGCTAATATCAAGCACAAAAAGGAAAGAAACGACGCGGCAAAGGGAAAGGTGTTTACGATTATCGGACGTGAGATTGCGATCGCGGTAAAGGAAGGCGGTCCGGATCCGAACAACAACAGCAAGCTGCGCGACGTTATCGCCAAGGCCAAGGCTGCAAACATGCCGAACGACACCATTGACCGCGGCATCAAAAAGGCAGCAGGGGATGCCGCTTCTGTTAATTATGAACAGCTCACGTATGAAGGCTACGGCCCGGGCGGAGTTGCTATTATTGTTGAAGCACTGACCGATAACCATAACCGCACCGCCGCCAGTGTTCGTTCTGCTTTTTCCAAGGGAGGCGGCAACATTGGAACACCGGGAAGCGTTTCCTTCATGTTTGACGAAAAAGGACAGATCATCATCGACAAGGAAGAGTGTGAAATGAATGCGGATGACCTGATGATGGAAGCGCTGGAAGCCGGTGCAGAGGATTTCAGTGAGAGCGATGACAGCTATGAAATCATCACGGATCCGGGCGATTTTTCTACTGTCCGCGAGAGCCTGGAGAAGAAGGGCATCCCGATGGCATCGGCAGATGTTACGATGATTCCGCAGAATTATGTTTCCGTTACCGACGAGAGCAACCTGAATCAGCTGAACCGAATTCTTGACCTTCTGGATGAAGATGACGATATCCAGGCTGTCTATACGAATCTTGAGGAAGAGTAAGGTTTCGATTTTCAGGACATCGGAGAAATAAGGAAGAATAGCCTTGAATAATTATCTGGAAGCCCGGGAGGGCATGGAAAAACTGCTGGATCTGACCGCGGATGCGATAGAAGGCTTCAACCGCAGGGAGTATACGGAAAGCTTTAAGAGCCTGTATGTGCGGATGGTACCCACGTTTGATGCCATTGAGGAGCTGTATGTCAGCGTAAATGAACCGGATACCATGATTTCCAACATGGCACAGGCTCTGACAGCAAATGCCAGAGGCAGGCTGCAAAGTGAGAGAGTCCGCAGAAAAAAGGACATGATTCAGATGAATCTGAATATGCAGATGGTTGCGTTTGTGCTTCCGGGGATCCTGGATTATAAGGGGCAGTCTTCACGGCCGCTGGCAGATGAAATCATCCGCCAGTGGAAGGAAGCGTTCCCGAAGAGCAACATCTCTGCGGCAACCTTCGAGGAAATTGAGAAGGGTTTTCATCACAAGTGGTGTTATGTTACCACCGCTGTCTGCCGCAGCCTGAAGAAGGGTGACGACTGCTATGAGCTGAACCTTCTGCGCAGTTACCGCGACCGATATATGAGAAGTCAGCCGGACGGCGAGGAAATTGTGCGGGAATATTACGATATCGCTCCATCCATTGTCAAGCATATCAATCAGAGAGATAATGCGGACACGATTTACAGACAGATCTACGACGGTTATATTCGTCCGTGCATTCACATGATCGAAAATGGTAAGGACAGGGAGTGCATTGAGCTGTATACGCAGATGGTTAAAACACTTCAGGAAAAATATTTCTACAGCTGAAAGAAAATAAGATCCCGGCGCCTGCCCAAAGCAGGAAGCCGGGGTTTTGCGTGTAACTGCAATGTGCAAATGCCGCCGGTTCGGGGCAGAACGCACAGTCCACCTGTTTATGAAATGAGGTATTCACATGACTTTACTGCAGTCTGTTTTTTTAGGGTTAATTCAGGGGCTTACGGAATTTCTTCCGGTATCCAGCTCCGGACATCTGGCGATCGCTCAGAATATTTTCCACATCGATACGGGAAGTTCCATTCTGTTCGATATTCTTCTTCACGTCGGCACGCTGATGGTTGTGTTTGCCGTGTACTGGAAGGATATCTGGAAACTGATAAAAGAATTCTTTATGATGATCCGGGATATCCTCTGCAATGTCCGTATTTATTCGAAGAACAAAAAGTCTTCCGTGCAGACACCCTACCGGCGGATTGTGAAAACAAATTACCGCAAATTTGTGGTACTGATCATCGTATCCACTATTCCGACGGGAATAATCGGTCTCCTGGGGAAAAAGCTGATCGAGGATGCCTCCTCAACCCTGATTGTCCCGGGGATCTGTCTGCTGATCACAGGTGTTCTGCTGCTCCTTTCCGACCGGGCAGAGAATACCACAAAAATCCCCCAGGATATTTCCTGCAGGGAAGGAGCTGTCGTCGGCATTGCGCAGGGATTTGCAACGCTTCCGGGACTTTCCCGCTCCGGAACCACCATTGCGGCGTGCCTTTTCTGCGGTTTTGACCGGGCTTTCGCTGTGAAGTATTCCTTTATTCTTTCCATTCCGGCAATCCTCGGAGCGGCTGTTCTGGAGATTAAGGATGTCGGATCTGAAGTGGTAACCGGTTCACAGACCGGTATTTATCTGGCGGGCATGGCCACAGCGGCTGTCGTCGGCTTCTTCGCCATTAAATGCGTGCTGAAGGTTGTCAGCCAGAAGAAGTTCAGATATTTTGCCTATTACTGTTTCGCAGCCGGAACCGTGGCCATTATCTGCAGCTTTGTGCTGTGAGTTTTTGTGTTTTATCTGCCGGCCGGCTGGCCGGTTCGGCAGCAGCAATGTTCATGTAAGGGGTATGTGAATGGCAGCAAAGAAAAAAAAATCCTCCCCAGGAAGAAAAAATGCTTCCGGGAGAAATCGCAGTCAGCGGAAAAATAATTCCGGGAGCAGAAATACCCGCACTTCCGGCAGAAAAAATACATCTTCCTCAGGGAGAAGAAGCAGTCGGGAACAGGAAAAGGAATATATCGATTATTCGCTGTACTATGAAGTGATTTTGTGGATTATTCTTGCCGCCGCCATTCTTCTTTTTATAAGTATGCTCGGCATGGGCGGAAAATTGGGAAGCGGGGCAGCCGGTGTCATTTTCGGCGTTTTCGGAATCATGGGCTATCTTTTTCCGTTTTTCCTTTTCTTTCTATCTGCGTTCCTGATTTCCAACGGTCGTTCGGGAACCGCACATCGGAAGGCTGTCTGTTCTATTCTTCTGTTCCTGATTTTTTGCGGACTGATGCAATTGATCCTGGTGGGTTATAACGAGACATTTACATTGAAAGAGTACTATGAATCAGGGGCTCAGTATCACACGGGGGGCGGTTTCATCGGAGGCTGCCTGATGATGTTCTTTACTCCCGCCATCGGAAAAGCCGGTACCTGGATTGTGCTCCTTGCCATGGCCGTTGTATTTATGATTCTGATTTCTCAGCGTTCTTTGATGCGCAGCATTCGCCGTCACAGCCGGAATGCAGCCGAAAAAGCCCGGGTAAACCGTGAACGGCGAAGGCAGTGGCGTGAGATGGAACAGCTGCGGCGCAGGGAGGAAAGAGAACAGCAGGAAGAAACAGCAGGCAGGAGTGCGGCTTATCCGGAAAATGACGCGGAATCTCTGAGCAGTTTTCGTCTTTTCCCGGAGAAAAGCCGAGGAAGGCGCGACAACCGCTCTGCCGGAGTTACAACGGCAACCACGCTTACACCGCAGAGTAAAGGCGACGATTCACGCTCCGGCGATATGGTTCAGGTTCTGCCGCCGGTTACCGGGAAAACACTGGGATCTCCGGTCAGCCTGAAAAACGGAAGGAACGTACAGCACCAGCGCATTGGATCGGACGTAACGTTTGATGAGGACAGCGGGGACAGCATACTTTTCATGGCAGGACAGGAACCGGCCGCCATGAAAAATCTGCGCGGGCAGGCCCAGCGGAGCCGGAAGAGCAGGAAATACGAACCCATTCCTGAAAAAACACTCTTTCCGCTGCGGGATGACTGCAGCCGCTGGGATGCAGCTTCCTCCACGGATATAAAACAGTCTTCCGGGGTACAGAGGACTGAGAATAAAGCTGGAAATAAAGCAGCCCCCGGCGGCGATGATTCCTTCGTGGATCTTTCAGATCTTAAGGTTTCCGGGATCTCTGTCGAAAACAAAAAGAATGTTCCGGCAGGGGATGACCTTATGAAGGCGGAAAGCAGCGGTCCCAGCGCTTATGACCTTATGAAAGAGGAAGAAAGAAAGAGTCCTGCCGCGAAGGCGGCGGAAGGCGCATCCGCAGAACGGACCAGAAAAACCAAAGCAGACCGGGAAGATATCAATGCCGGCATTGCCGGAGTGGAGAAGGAGATTTCTGCCGGGAAGAAGGCCGTAAAACCGAAATACGTCTTCCCTCCGGTTTCGCTGCTGAAAAATCCGTCCGGAAACAGAAACGGAACATCGGAGGAAGAACTTCGCCGCACCGCGGCCAAGCTGGCCGAAGTATTCAAAACCTTCGGTGTAAATGTAAAAATCACCAATGTCATCTGCGGGCCGACGGTAACACGCTATGAACTGATCCCGGAGATGGGAATCAAGGTCAGCAGGATCCTCAGCCTGCAGGATGATATCATGCTTAACCTGGCGGCTGCCGACATCCGGATTGAGGCACCGATTCCGGGAAAGGCTGCCGTGGGAATTGAGATTCCGAACAAACAGCCGACCGGAGTTATGCTTCGGGAACTGATTGATTCGGATGAGTTCCGAAACAAACCCTCCAATCTGACATACTGCGTCGGGAAGGATATTGCCGGTCAGATTATCGTTTCTGATATATCCAGAATGCCTCATCTTCTGATCGCCGGTTCCACCGGCTCCGGAAAATCCGTATTCATCAACACGCTGATCATGAGTATCATTTATAAATCATCCCCGGAGGACGTTAAAATGATTATGATTGATCCGAAGGTGGTTGAGCTTTCGGTGTACAACGGCATTCCGCACCTTTACATTCCGGTTGTCACGGATCCGAAAAAAGCGGCAGACGCTCTGAACTGGGCTGTCGCCGAAATGACGGCAAGATACAAAAAATTTTCCAATTCCGGTGTGCGCGATATCCGGGGATATAACAAAAAAGTGGATCAGGTGAGAAAGCAGATGGAGGAGGCAGCCCGTGGGAATGCCTTCTCAGGCTCTGCCGCCGCCGCTGCCCTTCCGGCGGCACCGGCAGCAGAAACAGGAAATGGATCTTCACCTGAGAACGGGTCTGCTTCTGTGGAATCTTCCGCTTCCGACAATATGCCGGAGAAAATGCCTCAGATTGTAATCATCGTGGATGAGCTGGCGGACCTGATGATGGTCTCCTCCAAGGAGGTTGAGGATGCAATCTGCCGCCTGGCTCAGCTGGCCAGGGCCGCCGGAATTCATCTGGTAATCGCTACGCAGCGTCCGTCGGTTGACGTTATCACCGGACTGATCAAGGCCAATATGCCGTCCCGCATCGCGTTTGCGGTATCCTCCGGCGTGGATTCAAGAACCATTCTGGATATGAACGGTGCCGAAAAGCTGCTCGGCAACGGCGATATGCTGTTTTTCCCTCAAAATTTCAAACAGCCGATGCGTGTGCAGGGGGCTTTTGTCTCCGACCAGGAGGTTGCCGATGTAACCGACTTCCTCAAACAGAATAACAGCATCGAGGATTATGATCAGAAGATGCAGGAGAGGATGGAAGATGTGGAAAAATCCGCATCCCACACGTCAGCGGGGGGCGGCAGTGATCAGGATGAACTGTTCGCGGACGCCGGCCGGTTTCTGATAGAAAAAGATAAAGCCAGCATCGGCATGCTGCAGCGCTGGTTTAAGATCGGCTTCAACCGTGCCGCGCGCATTATGGATCAGCTGTCGGAAGCCGGTGTCGTCGGCCCGGAGGAGGGCACCAAACCGAGGAAAATTTTAATGTCAGAGGAGCAGTTTGAAAATTATCTGGAGCAGAACGGGTAAACCGGGAACAGCTTCGGACAGGACCAATGAGTCTGCAGGACCCGGCCGGAGCCGGATGCATAAAATAAAAAAGGAAAGAGTTCCGGCAGGATTGACAAAATATAAACAACTTCTCTGACATAAATTGGCGCCGGATTTGGAAGCTAGATACAAAAACGCCGGATTTACGGCATGAAACATGGAGATAATGACTAATCCGGGATTGATTTTTTTAGACAGCTGCTTTATACTTTATTATTGATTGCAGGACAATAAGTTCAGTTTATGCGCTCTGCCGGGGATAGAAACAGACGAAGAATGGCTGTTTGTCTTCAGAGCGCAAGTATCTGGAGGTACATTATGTTTAAGATTTTGGAGGCAAGAAACCTCGCGGGCAACATCTATGAAATGGTTGTTGAAGCTCCCCGTGTGGCGAAACGTGCTCTTCCCGGTCAGTTTCTGATCACGAAGATGGACGAAGTAAGTGAACGTATCCCGCTGACAATCTGTGACAGTGATCCGGTAAAGGGTACCATTGACATCGTATTCCAGCCGGTCGGCGTCAGCACGCATAAATATGTAGACTGCCTGAAGGCAGGGGATTATTTTGAAGATGTTGTCGGCCCGCTCGGACAGCCGAGTGAACTGACAAAAATGTCCATGGATGAGCTGAAGAGTCTGAAGATTATTTTCATCGCCGGCGGCGTCGGAACGGCTCCGGTTTATCCGCAGGCGAAGTGGCTTCACGAGCATGGGATCGGCTGCGATGTGATCATTGGCGCAAAGACAAAGGATCTTGTCATTCTCGAGGAAAAGATGAAGAAGGTTGCGGACAACGTATTTGTCACGACCGATGACGGCTCTTACGGACGCAGCGGCATGGTCACCAAATGCCTGGAGGATCTGATTGCGGAAGGTCATGAATACAACTACTGTGTAGCCATCGGACCGATGATTATGATGAAGTTTACCTGCCTGACTACCGCAAAATACAACATCAAAACCATCGTCAGCATGAACCCGATCATGGTGGACGGAACCGGTATGTGCGGCGCCTGCCGTCTGACCGTGGGCGATGAAGTGAAATTCGCCTGCGTTGACGGACCGGAATTCGACGGACATAAGGTTGATTTCAATAAGGCTATGCAGAGGGCAACCCTTTACAAGACCGAAGAGGGCGAGGCTATGCTCAGATATCAGGAAGGCGCTACACATCACGGCGGCTGCGGAAATTGCGGAGGTGACAAATAATGGCACAGGATATGTTAAAGAAAGTTCCCGTAAGAGAACAGGATCCGAAGGTCCGCGCTACGAATTTTGATGAGGTATGCCTCGGATATAATGAAGAAGAAGCAGTTGAGGAAGCACAGAGATGCCTTCACTGCAAAAACGCAAAATGCATTGCAGGATGTCCTGTCAATATCAATATTCCTGAATTTATTGCGGCTGTTAAGGAGAAAGACTACACAAAGGCTTACGAGGTGATTTCCGAATCCAGTTCCCTTCCGGCTGTCTGCGGCCGTGTATGTCCGCAGGAGACACAGTGCGAAGGCAGGTGCATCCGCGGAATCAAAGGCGAAGCGGTTTCCATCGGCAAGCTGGAGCGGTTTGTCGCGGATACAGCCCGCCATCACGGAATCCGGCCGGCATGCCTGGCGGAAAAGAACGGCCATAAGGTTGCTGTCATCGGTGCCGGTCCTTCCGGACTTACCTGTGCCGGCGATCTGGCAAAGAAAGGGTACGATGTAACTATTTTTGAAGCACTGCACAAAGCCGGCGGTGTCCTGGTCTATGGTATTCCGGAATTCCGTCTTCCGAAGGATGAAGTTGTCGAAAAAGAAGTTGAAAACGTAAAGGGCCTCGGCGTCAAAATCGAAACCGATACCATTGTCGGCCGTTCCGTTACGATTGATGAACTTATGGAAAAGGAAGGCTTTGAAGCGGTATTTATCGGTTCCGGTGCCGGACTTCCGATGTTCATGCACATCCCGGGCGAACAGGCAAAGGGGGTATTCTCCGCCAATGAGTTCCTTACCAGAAATAACCTTATGAAGGCCTTCCGCGAGGATTATGATACTCCGATCCACTGCGGCAAAAAGGTTGTCGTTGTCGGCGGCGGAAACGTAGCGATGGATGCTGCCAGAACAGCACTTCGCCTCGGCGCGGAAGTACATATTGTTTACAGAAGGTCCGAGAAGGAGCTGCCGGCCAGAGCAGAGGAAGTTCATCATGCAAAGGAAGAGGGAATCATCTTTGATCTCCTTCAGAATCCGGTGGAAATTCTTACGGATGACAAAGACAACGTAACGGGCATCCGTCTGATTAAGATGCAGCTTGGTGAGCCGGATGCATCCGGAAGAAGACGTCCGGAACCGATCGAAGGAAGCGAGTATGAAGTAAGCTGCGATACCGTTATCATGGCACTCGGAACGACTCCGAACCCGCTGATTTCTTCAACGACCACCGGGCTGGATGTTAACAAAAAGAAATGCCTGATCGCCACCGAAGACGGCGCAACCACGAAGGAAGGCGTTTACGCCGGCGGTGATGCCGTCACAGGCGCGGCGACCGTTATTCTTGCCATGGGTGCCGGAAAAGTCGGCGCTGCAAGCATCGATCAGTTTATCAAATCAAAAGAGGCCTGATGAAGTTTTGCGGCAGCGCGGATCAGACAGGCTGTAACGATGGTATTGAATTTTGAGCGCAGCTTTCATAAAATGAAAGCTACGCCTTTTTTTACCCCGGCGCGGAAAAGCGGCAGGGGCTTTGTATAGAAGAGTGACTTAGGATGAATATTCGATTGATAACGGTTGGCAGGGTTAAGGAGAAGTTTTTTACAGAAGCGGTGGCGGAGTATTCGAAGCGACTGTCGAGATATTGTACACTGACGGTGGCGGAGGTGCCGGATGAGCCAACGCCTGAAAATGCTGCGGATTCTGTTAAAGCGGAGATTATGCGCAGGGAGGGTATCCGCATCCTTAAACATGTCCGGGATTCGGATTATGTAATTGCACTGGCGATTGAAGGGAAGCAAAGAACGAGTGAGGAGCTGGCGGAGCATCTGAATGATCTTGCGATTGGAGGCAGGAGCACCATCGATTTCATCATCGGCGGCTCGCTGGGACTTGCCCCGGAGGTTATGAGCCGGTCGGACGAAGCCCTTTCATTCTCTAAAATGACCTTCCCGCATCCGCTGATGCGGGTGATTCTTCTGGAACAGGTTTACAGAAGCTTTCGGATAATCCGGCATGAACCCTATCATAAATGAAGAAATCCATTCCTGCCGTCCGGCGGGCGTAAGATTTATTTTTAACCATGGTGCAAATCAGTTCAAATGCTGTTATAATAATCTCTACATTGTGACTTTCCGGCTTGCCGGATGAAGGAAGGTTTTGCTTAGTATGAGTATGGTGGAACGGTTCGCTCATGTTCCTGCCGGGTATGAGAGCAGTATTTTTGGCCAGTTCGATGAGTTTATAAAAAAAATTGAGAGGACACTGAATGTTACGGTGCTCACCCGGGACGGGCAGACCAGAGTGCTGGGAAGTGAGCAAAATGCGGATAAGGCGGTGCGGGTGCTGGATAACCTTACGGAACTTGTCCGAAGAGGGAATACACTGACGGAGCAGAATGTTGACTATGCCCTGTCCCTGGCATTTGAGGATAAGGAGAGTGCTCTGGTCGATATTGACAGTGATCTGATCTGCCATACGGTCAGCGGAAAACCGGTAAAGCCAAAGACCATCGGTCAGAAAAAGTATGTGGATGCTATCCGCAATAAAATGATTACGTTTGGAATCGGACCGGCGGGCACAGGCAAAACGTATCTGGCTATGGCCATGGCGGTTACTGCTTTTAAAAATGAAGATGTCGGACGGATCATTATGACACGCCCGGCCATTGAGGCAGGCGAAAAACTTGGTTTTCTTCCCGGCGACCTGCAAAGCAAGGTTGATCCGTATCTTCGGCCGCTGTATGATGCACTGTACCAGATCATGGGACCGGAAAGTTATCAGCGAAATGCTGAAAAAGGTCTGATTGAGGTGGCACCGCTTGCCTATATGCGCGGGCGTACGCTGGATAATGCCTTTATTATTCTGGATGAAGCTCAGAATACAACGCCGGCTCAGATGAAGATGTTCCTTACCCGAATCGGGTTCGGGTCCAGGGTAATTGTCACCGGCGACCTCACACAGAAAGATCTTCCTGCGGACGCTGCGTCCGGACTGGACGTTGCGGTCAGGGTACTGAACAATATTGACGACATTGCTTTCTGCAATCTAACCAGCCGGGACGTTGTCCGCCATCCGCTGGTTCAGAAAATTGTAAAAGCGTATGAAGATTACGAGACAAAAAATGACTACCGCGCAAGGCAGAGAGCACTTCACGAGAAGGACGCAGCCCGCCGCGGCGAGCGTGACAGACGGCGTGAAGAAAACAGTCAGAACAGGGTATAAATCATGACACTTAATTATGAAAATGATTCAGAGACAGATCTGGAGGAAAGACTGGGAGATGCCAGAAAACTGGCACAGAGGGTCGTGGAAGGCTGTCTGATGGTTCTGCACTGCCCATATGAAGCGGAAGTTAACGTAAGCATTATGGACAGCGGGGAGGTTCGTCAGCTCAACCAACAGTTCCGCAGCATCGACCAGACGACGGATGTGCTTTCATTTCCGATGGTTCAGTATGAGAAGGAGGGGGATTTCTCCATCCTGGAGCGGGACGGAAATGACGGGGATAATTTTAATCCGGAGACGGGAGAACTTTTGCTGGGAGATATCGTACTGAATGCGGAAAAGGTGATCTCCCAGGCAGAAGAATACGGTCACTCCGTGAAGAGAGAATATGCATTCCTGATTACTCACAGCGTTCTTCACCTGTGCGGTTTCGATCATATGGAAAAGGCCGAAGCGGAACGAATGGAAAAGAAGCAGAAAGAAATTCTAGAAATGCTGAATATTCAAAGATAAGAGAGAGGAGCAGGCGTATGAAGTTACTTTCCAAAAAGATGACAGCGATACTGATGACAGCGGTGATATCGGCGTCTGTTTTTTCGGCAGCTTTTGCGGAAGATGCCGCGGGGACAGCGGAAACATCTGCAGACGGATTGTCCGGACAGACGTGTCAGAGCTATCTGACAGGAACAACGGTTCCGGTGGAGGTTGGCCGTCAGCGTCCGATTGCCCTGATGTTTAATAATATTTACGATGCTGTTCCGCAGTGCGGTATTGAAAACTGCGGTGTTCTGGTAGAGGCGGAGGTTGAAGGGCTGATTACCCGTATCTGCGGAATCATGGAGGATTACAGGGACGCTCCGAGAATCGGTTCTATCCGCAGTGCCAGGAACTATTTCTACTACTTTGCAAGACAGTTCAATGCAGTGTATGTTCATTACGGAGAAGCCGCTTACGCGCTGCCGCTGCTCCGGCTTGACTCGACGCTGGAACTGGATGGGCTGGAGCCGGAGGGAGATGTAACCTTTTACCGTGCCGATGACCGCAAGGCTCCGCATAATGCCTTCACAAACTATGACATGCTTCATGCCGGAATTGAGTATAAGGGGTATGACATGAATTATCCGGACGGCTACGAGGGAGTCTTCTCCTTTGCCTCCACCTTCGATCCGACAACCAACGAGGGCGGTGCGGACGCCACCGTCGTGAAGCCGGGATATGATTATAACGATGCCGAATTTGATTACAATGCGGAGGATGGGCTTTATTACAGAAGCCAGTTCAATGAGAGCCAGATTGACGAGAATTCCGGAAGCCAGCTGACATGCAGGAACATTATTCTGCAGTATTGCAACAGCACTCCGTTTGATGACAACGGATATCTGTGGACGGATGTAACCGGCAGCGGAACCGGGAAGTACATCACAAACGGAAAATGCATCGACATCACATGGAGTCATGATTATGCACAGGAGGATACGGATTTTATTGTCGATATTGAAGCGCCCAATATCACGGTTCCTGTCTATGCAGCAGATTTTGAACCGACACATTATTATGATGCCGACGGAAATGAAATTAAAATGAATCCTGGCAAAACATGGATCTGCCTCGTTCGCAGCCAGGCAGCCGATCAGGTAGTTATTCAATAAATTTTACCAGAAGGAATGGTAAGCTTTGAGTAGTAGGAAGAAGAAATCGGGCTTAAAATCAGCAGCGGGAAAAAATTTCCTGGTTCAGGGGTCCATTCTGGCCATTGCGTCGATTCTTGCAAAGATTATCGGCATGGTCTACCGTATACCTCTGACCAATATTCTCGGCGACAGCGGAAACAGCTATTATTCGACGGCAAATGAGATATATTCCATCATTCTGATGGTCTCGTCCTTTTCCGTACCTCTGGCTTTGTCCAAGATGATGTCCGAACGGATCAACAGAGGCGAGTACAGAAATGCCAACAAGGTATTTCGCTGTGCCATGCGTTTTTCGGTTGTCAGCGGTGCCGTCATGGCGATCCTTACCTATCTGCTTGCCGGCATCATTACCAGATACGTCATGAATTTTGAGCTCGCAAAGTACGGGCTCCGGGTGATTGCTCCCGCAATCCTGATTTTTGCCATCACAGGTACCTTCCGGGGATATTTCCAGGGTTTCGGGAATATGGTGCCGACAGCCGTTTCTCAGATCATTGAGCAGATCGTCAACGCGGTTTTGTCCGTTGTATGTGCGGCGCTGATGTTCCGGTACGGGGAAAAGCTGGCAGCTGAAAACGGCAACAGCCAGCTGGGGCCGGCGTGGGGAGCCGCAGGCGGAACTTTCGGAACCGTAGGCTCTGTTACCATTGCGCTTATCTTTATGATGATTGTTTATCAGATCAGCCGCACGAACTTCAGACGGCAGATGGCATCGGATCCGCCCCGGCGTCTTGAGTCAAGTCAGAGAATATATCGTGAGCTTCTTGCAACAATTATTCCGATCGTTCTTTCGACGGTAGTCTACAACATCAGTACCGTTATGGATCAGGGTATTTTTAATGCCGTTCTGAAAAGCCAGGGCTATTCGGAAGAGCAGTACAGCATTATCTGGGGAATCTATGTCGGTAAATATCGCGTACTGATGAACGTGGTACTGTCCCTGGCATCCTCACTGGGACCGGCCATTGTGCCTTCCATGACGGCGGCCATTGCCAGCAGAGACAAAAAGAAGGCGATTCGTAATATATCTTCGGCCATTCGCTTTACCATGATCTTTTCCATCCCCTGTGCCTTCGGCCTGGCGGCGCTGGGAGGACCCATCATCAGCATGCTGTTCCATCCCACAAGCGGAATGCCTCTGTCCATCGGTATTATGAAAGCCGGTGCTGTGATGATTATTCTTTATTCACTGTCGACCCTTACCACATCTATCCTGCAGGGGATGGATAAGATGAAGGAGCCGCTGTATCACAATGTGATTGCGCTGATTATTCACGTCGTCTGCATTGTCGTATTTCTCCGGGTGCTGAACCTTAACATATACGCGGTCATTGCGGCGAATACGGTATTTGCGCTTGTCGTATGCGTGCTGAATGCGCACACGATCCGGGTGGTTCTGAAGGGATATCGTCAGGAAGTTTACAAGACATTCTTTATTCCGACCGTCGCTTCCATTATCATGGCGTTCGTATCTTACGGAGTATACAATCTGTTTCATCATTTCATCGGAGTCACACTGCCCTGCATTCTTGCCATCCTGGTGGGGATGTTTGTGTATCTGTACGTGCTGGTTGCCTTTCACGGAATAGAGGTAAGGGAGATTCAGACAATGCCGCACGGGCAGGCTATTCTCAGGATATGCAGAAAACTGTATATTTTGAGATGATTTGGTACTGTAAAATTTTGACGAAGGTACTTCAGGAGGGCAAGCTGTTTGAAACAGCCTGCCCTTTTCAGGGGAATACAAAATTGAAAAATTTTGAGAAAATAATCAGGAAGACAGGGAAATAACATGATCTATGAGATGAATTATGACAGTATCGATCTGACATACCCGGCACCGGAGGATGAACCCGCGCGCCAGAATTATTATATCGCTGCGGCAAGAAAAATCGTCTCGGTCCGATCCCGGCAGAAGGGGCGCGATCTGACCGCCTGCGTAAAAACATTCGGCTGTCAGATGAATGAGCGCGATTCGGAGAAACTGCGCGGTATTCTTCAGGAGATCGGCTTTGTGATCATACCGGAGGAGGAAGCGGATCTGGTGCTGTACAACACCTGTACGGTCCGGGAGAACGCCAATCTGAAGGTTTACGGAAGGCTCGGGTATCTGAAGGGACTGAAGGAAAAGAATCCGGATATGATCATCGGCCTGTGCGGCTGTATGATGCAGGAGCATCAGGTCGTAGAAAAGCTGGAGAGAAGCTATCGCTTCATCGACCTGATTTTCGGAACTCACAATATTTACAAGCTGGCGGAACTTCTGAACACTGTGCTGGCAAACCCCGGCCGGATGATGGTCGACCTGAAGGAGACAACCGATACCATTGTAGAGAAACTGCCGGCCGACCGTACCTACTTTTTTAAGTCAGGGGTGAATATTATGTACGGGTGCAACAATTTCTGTACCTACTGCATTGTCCCCTACGTGCGCGGCCGCGAAATCAGCCGCCGTCCGGTCGAAATTATCCGGGAAATTGAGAAACTCGCAGACGACGGTGTTGTGGAAATTATGCTGCTGGGACAAAACGTGAATTCCTACGGCAAAAATCTGGATGAAACTATTACGTTTGCCCAGCTGCTTCGCGAAGTGGAAAAAATTGACGGGATCGAACGGATCCGCTTCATGACCTCGCATCCGAAGGATCTTTCCGATGAACTTATTGAAGTCATGAGCACATCGAAAAAAATCTGCCCCCACATGCATCTGCCGCTTCAGTCCGGATCCACATCGCTTCTAAATAAAATGAACCGTCACTACACGAAGGATCGTTACCTGACGCTGGTAGAAAAGCTCAGGGCAGCCGTTCCTGACATCTCCATCACGACGGATATTATTGTCGGCTTCCCGGGGGAGACGGAGGAAGATTTTCAGGAAACGCTCGACGTTGTACGAAGGACTCAGTTTGACAGTGCCTTTACCTTCATTTACTCCAGAAGGACCGGGACGCCGGCCGCATCCATGCCGGATCAGATCCGGGAGGATGTGATCAAAGACCGCTTTGACCGGCTGCTGGAGCTGGTGCAGAAGACAGGCAGCAAACGGTCGGCACGCTTTGAGGGGCGTGTGATGCCGGTGCTGGTGGAACATAAGAACGAGCAGGAAAAGCATCTGGTTACCGGCCGCATCCCTCAGAATCTGGTTGTTCACTTCCCGGGAGACGAAAGCCTGATCGGAAAAATTGTGAAGGTGAAGCTGAAGGAATGCAAAGGATTTTATTATCTCGGAGAGCGCGTATAATATGCCGTCCGCAAACGGGCAGGCAGGAGGCAGAAAATGGGAGAAATGACTCCTATGATGGTAAAATACCTGGAGATGAAAGAGCAGTACAAAGACTGTCTGCTTTTTTATCGTATCGGGGATTTTTACGAGATGTTTTTTGACGATGCAAAAATTGCGTCGAAGGAGCTGGAACTTACTTTGACTGGCAAGGACTGCGGTCTCGAGGAACGGGCACCGATGTGCGGGGTGCCGTTTCATGCGGTGGATCCGTATATCAACCGGCTGGTCAAGAAAGGATACAAGGTTGCCATCTGCGAGCAGACCGAAGATCCGAAGCTGGCGAAGGGGCTGGTAAAGCGGGAGGTGATCCGTGTCGTCACCCCCGGAACGAACATGGATTCCCAGGGACTGGACGCCGGCAAAAACAATTATCTGATGTGTATCATTTCGCTGGACGGCCGGTTCGGTGTATCCACGGCGGATATCACAACCGGTGCCTGGTTCGTGACGGAAGCGGAGGACAGCCGGCGTCTGATGGATGAGATATCCCAGTATCAGCCGGCGGAAATTATCTGCAACCAGGCTTTCGGGCTGAGCGGTATTGATCTGGAAGATCTTCGCGGAAGGCTGGGAATCACGATTTTTACGCTGGAAGACTGGTACAGCGATGATACCCGCTGCGTTGAAGCTCTGAAAGATCATTTCAGGGTGGGGTCCCTGGACGGCCTGGGACTGACAGATTATCCGGTCGGCACCATCGCGGCCGGAGCTGCGCTGCAGTATCTGAAGGAAACCCAGAAGAGCGATCTTACCAATCTGACCGGGATTAAACCGTACCAGACGGGACGTTTTATGGTGCTTGATACCAGCACGAGGCGGAATCTGGAGCTTTGCGAGACCATGCGGGAGAAGCAGAAGAGGGGCTCACTGCTGTGGGTACTGGATAAAACGAAGACAGCCATGGGCGCCCGCATGCTGCGCTCTTTCATCGAACAGCCTCTGATTAACAGGGACGAAATCGAGGAACGGCTTTCCGCCCTGGAGGAGCTGAACAGCAATGCCATTGTCCGGGAGGAACTTCGGGAATATCTGAACCCTATTTATGATCTGGAGCGCCTGATCAGCCGCATCACGTACAAAACAGCCAATCCGCGCGATCTGATCGCCTTTAAGTCGTCCATCCGGATGGTTCCCGCCATCAAATCGATCCTGGTCTCTATGCAGTCTCCGCTGCTGTGTCAGCTGCGGGATGATCTCGATGAACTGAAAGATATCTGCGATTTGATTGACCGTTCCATTGTCGATGATCCACCGATGATGATCCGGGAGGGCGGTTTTATTAAAGATGGTTTTAATGAAGAAGTAGACCATCTGCGAAAAGCCAGCACCGAAGGGAAAAACTGGCTTTCGGATGTGGAGGCGAAGGAGCGGGAGAAAACCGGCATCCAGAAGATGAAGATCCGCTACAATAAAGTGTTCGGCTACTATCTGGAGGTGCCGAATTCCTTCAAGGGGCAGGTGCCGGACTATTATACGCGAAAACAGACACTGACGAATGCAGAGCGCTACATCACACCGGAGCTTAAGAAGCTGGAGGAAACGATCCTCGGAGCACAGGATAGGCTGAACACGCTGGAGTATGATCTGTTCTGCGATGTCCGGGAGGAAATCGCATCCAACATTGTCCGGGTCCAGACTACAGCGCAGGCGCTGGCCGGGCTGGATGTGTTCGCATCTCTTGCCTATGTGGCGGAGCACAACAGCTATGTGCGCCCGTCCATCAACACAAAGGGCATCATCGATATCCGTGACGGCCGCCATCCGGTGGTTGAGCAGATGATGGGCAACGATATGTTCATCCCCAACGATACGATGCTTGACAATGGAAAAAATAGGGTTTCCATCATTACGGGTCCGAACATGGCCGGAAAGTCAACCTACATGCGCCAGACGGCGCTGATTGTGCTGATGGCACAAATCGGGAGCTTTGTCCCGGCATCGAAGGCTAAAATCGGAATCGTTGACCGTATTTTCACGCGTGTCGGAGCCTCGGACGATCTGGCCAGCGGGCAGAGTACCTTCATGGTGGAAATGACCGAGGTGGCCAATATTCTCCGGAATGCGGATAAAAACAGCCTGATCATCCTTGACGAGATCGGCCGCGGGACAAGTACGTTCGACGGTCTGTCGATCGCCTGGGCGGTGGTGGAGTATATCGCCAACACGAAGACCATCGGTGCGAAGACACTGTTTGCGACGCACTACCATGAACTGACCGAGCTGGAAGGAAAGATTGATTCCGTCCATAACTACTGCGTGGCGGTTAAGGAAAATGGGGATGATATCGTCTTCCTGCGTAAGATCATCCGCGGAGGAGCCGATAAAAGCTATGGCATTCAGGTGGCCAGGCTGGCCGGGGTTCCCCAGCCGGTCATCGAACGGGCAAAGGAACTGCTCTCTTCGCTGACCGACAATGACATTACCGAAAAGGTACACGAAATTGCGGAGCCGGCGCCCAGGAAAGACCGCCCGAAAAAATACGATGAAGTCGACCGGCAGCAGATGTCGCTGTTTGATACCGTGACCGATGCGGATGTGCTTTCAGAGCTCCGGGAGCTTGATCTGAACAGCATGAGGCCCATTGATGCGCTTAATACGCTGTACGCTCTTCAGGGAAAGCTGAAAAACCGCTGGAGCGGATAACAGGACAATAGTTATACAGGTGATGTGGAATGAGTGCAAAAATTAATGTACTGTCGCAGGATACAATCGATAAAATTGCAGCCGGCGAGGTGATCGAGCGTCCCAGTTCCATTGTGAAGGAACTGGTGGAAAATGCTATTGATGCCGGATCCAATGCGGTAACCATTGAAATTAAGGACGGCGGGATCGAACTCATCCGGATCACGGACAACGGGGAGGGCATTGACAGGGACATGGTCCGGACGGCGTTTCTCCGCCATGCGACCAGCAAAATCCGCACGGTGGAAGATCTGGCCCGAATCGGATCGCTGGGGTTTCGCGGTGAGGCACTTTCTTCGATCAGTGCCGTGTGTCAGGTCGAACTGATAACCAAAACAGCCGGAAGCATTACAGGCATCCGCTACCGCATCGAGGGCGGACAGGAGAAGGGATTTGAGGAGATCGGGGCACCGGAGGGCAGCACCTTCCTCGTTCGGAACATCTTTTACAACACGCCTGCCCGGCGCAAATTTCTGAAATCTGCGGCGACGGAAGCCGGATATGTGTCGGATCTGGTGTCCCACCTGGCGCTGTCCCATCCGGAAATATCCTTTAAGTTTATCGTCAGCGGACAGACAAGGCTGCATACCTCCGGAAATAACAATCTCAGGGATATTATCTACAGTATTTACGGCCGGGATACGGCTGCCAATCTGATGGAAGTCCATTCGGTGCGGGATGGCATTCAGATCGACGGCTTTATCGGGAAACCCTCCATCTCCCGGGGAAACCGGAATTTTGAAAATTATTACGTAAACAACCGGTTTGTGAAAAGTACGGTGATCGCAAGAGCAATCGAGGAAGGCTACAGCCACTTTCTGATGCAGCACCGGTATCCGTTTACTGTTTTGAAAATTTCGCTGGACGGATCCCTCGTGGATATCAATGTTCATCCGACCAAGATGGATATCCGTTTTGCCGATCCGGCCGGTGTCTATTCCCTGCTGCAGGAAACGGTACAGAGTGCGCTCAGTCACCGGGAGATGATTCCGCAGGTCACCCCTCTGAATGAAAAGGAGGAACGCAGTCAGAAAAGGGAACAGGAGAAGGCAAAGCTGAAGGAAAACGCGGCAGCGCCGGAGCCGTTTGAAAAATTGCGAAGGGAACTATTGCAGGCAGGCACCGGCAGCGACTACAGCCGTCAGTATCCGGACCGGGTTGGACAGAGAAAGTGCCTGGAAGAGTACGAAAAATCTGCATCCGCCGGACCGGACGGCCCGACGCTTACGAATTTCAAGGCACTCCGAAAGGAAACGTCTGAAAATCAGCAGGAGGCAAAGCTGGACCGCCTGTTCGCGATGCCGGAAACCGGTGCGGCTGCTGTTTTTGCGCAGGGTGAAAAACAAACGGCTGAAGAACAGCGCGGCCCCGCAGAGGCGGTTTCGGACAGGACGGTTCCGGTTGCACAGCCGGCGGGAGCTTCCCGGCTTTCCGCACCGGTTGTCAAACCGGTGCAGATGGAGTTATTTGATGACCGTCTGCTTTCAAAACAGAACATCAAAAAGCATAAGCTGATCGGACAGATTTTTGATACGTACTGGATTGTGGAATTTAATGATTCCATGTATATTATCGATCAGCATGCGGCTCACGAAAAAGTCATGTACGAGCGGCTGTGCCGGAATCTTAAGAACAAACAGCAGACGATGCAGCTGGTAAGCCCGCCGGTTATCATCACACTGAGCCTGCAGGAAGAGAATCTTCTGAAGAAATACAAGCCGTATTTTGATGAAGCAGGTTTCCAGATCAGTGAATTTGGCGGACGCGATTATGCCATTACAGGAGTGCCGGATAATCTTTACGGTATCCGGGATGCGGATTTGTTTACGGAAATGCTGGACAGCCTGTCCGACTGGAAAGGGGTTCCTTCTTCGGATATCGTCAATTCAAAACTGGCCACCATGGCCTGCAAGAGCGCTGTCAAGGGCGGACATGCCATGTCCGCAGCCGAGGCGGATGCCCTGATCGGGGAACTTCTCGAGCTTGAAAACCCGTATAACTGTCCGCATGGCCGTCCGACCATCATCCGCATGACCCGGTATGAGCTGGAAAAGAAATTCAAGAGAATTGTATAAGGACAGAGGAAAGATTTCATGAATCCAAATGAGGATCAATTTGACATAGCCGGTCAGCCGCTGATTATTCTGACCGGGCCGACGGCCGTCGGAAAGACGGCGCTTTCCGTTGCACTGGCGAAAAGAATCGGCGGTGAGATTATCTCTGCCGACTCCATGCAGGTATACCGGGGGATGGATATCGGGTCAGCGAAAGTGACGGAGGAAGAAAGGCAGGGAGTACCGCATCATCTGATTGATGTTCTGGACCCGGAGGATGAGTTCAATGTGGTTCTTTTTCAGAAGATGGCCATGAAAGCCATCCGGGAAATTCTAAGCCGCGGCCGTTATCCCATTCTGGTGGGCGGTACCGGGTTTTATATTCAGTCGGTCCTTTACAACATTGATTTTACCGAAAACCATGAGGACGGGGTCCTTCGCAGAAATCTGGAAGAACTGGCAAACCGGGAAGGGAATGAGGCGGTGCATAAGCTTCTGGAGGAAAAGGATCCGGCATCTGCTGCCGCTATTCATCCGAATAATCTGAAACGGACGATCCGGGCTTTGGAATACTTTAATCAGACCGGGGAGAAGATAAGCGAACACAATGCCCGGGAACGGGAAAAAACATCTGTCTGGAACAGCGCCTGCTTTGTTCTGACCGACGATCGAAGATGCCTTTATGAGCGGATTGACCGCCGCGTCGACAAGATGATCTCCAACGGACTGGTCGGGGAGGTCAGGGAGCTGAAACGGAAAGGCTGCCGCCGGGACATGGTTTCCATGCAGGGACTGGGTTATAAGGAAATTCTCGACTATCTTGACAGCAGGTGTACACTGGAGGAGGCTGTTTATACCGTTAAACGGGATTCCCGTCACTTTGCCAAACGGCAGCTTACGTGGTTCAGAAGAGAAAAAGACGTCATCTGGCTGGACCGGACAAAACTGAAAACGGACGAAGAAATTCTGAACTGTATCATGGAAATACTTCGTCAGAAGGGAATCGCCGGAGCAGGAACCTGAGGAGCGGGCGGACAGCCTGCGGATGAACATAATAAATCTACGTATTAGAATTCGTTAGAATGGAGACAGACAGAATGGAACCAGAAAACTCTAATGTAAGGCAGCGGGCGAATGTTCCGGCGGACAGTACGGAAATGTATCGGACAATGGGCATTTCCGGACCGGTTCTTGACCTGGGCGGCAGGATTGAGACGGAACTTTCCGGGCGCTTCGCCGCGATCGACAGAACAGCGGAATACAATCAGCTGAAAGTACTGAACGCCATGCGCAAATGCAAAATCAGTGCGGAACATTTCAGCGGTTCGACCGGCTACGGCTACAATGATATTGGCCGCGATGATCTGGAACGTGTTTATGCGGAAACCTTCCACACACAGGCAGCCCTTGTCCGTCCTCAGATCACCTGCGGAACGCACGCCCTGGCGCTGGCCCTGGCAGCCAATCTTCGCCCGGGGGATCATATGCTGTCCATCAGCGGGAAGCCTTACGATACGCTTGAGGAAGTCATCGGTATCCGCCCCTCCCGCGGCTCTCTCGCGGAATACAACGTCTCCTACGGACAGGTGGAACTGGATGCGGAGGGACATTTTGACTATGAAGCCATCCGCAGGGCCATCCGTCCGGAGACGAAGCTGGTTGAGATCCAGCGTTCAAAGGGGTATTTGAGCCGCCCGTCCTTCAGCGTGAAAGAGATTGGAGATGCAATTCATTTTGTCAGGAGCATCCGTCCGGATATCATCTGCATGGTTGATAATTGCTATGGCGAATTTGTCGAGACGATGGAGCCGTCGGATTACGGCGCAGATATGACGGTGGGATCCCTGATCAAGAACCCGGGCGGAGGACTGGCACCGACGGGCGGATATATTGCAGGGACCGGAGAATGCATTGAAAACTGCGCCTGCCGCCTGACAAGTCCGGGGCTTGGCCGTGAAGTCGGCGCTTCCCTGGGAGTTTCACGCAGTTTTTATCAGGGATTCTTCCTCGCACCGACCGTGACAGCCGCTGCGCTGAAGGGCGCCATTTTTGCAGCGAATCTGTATGAAAAGCTTGGCTTCAGGGTGGTTCCGGCAGGAAATGAAAAACGTCATGATATCATTCAGGCGGTAGAACTTCGCTCGGCCGAACGGCTGAAAGCCTTCTGCGAGGGAATTCAGGCGGCTTCTCCGGTGGACAGTTATGTTACGCCGGAGCCATGGCCGATGCCCGGCTACGATTGTGATGTCATTATGGCTGCCGGAGCTTTCATTCAGGGATCCTCGATTGAACTTTCCGCCGACGGGCCGCTGCGCGAGCCGTACTCCGTCTATTTTCAGGGCGGACTGACCTGGCCGTCGGCAAAATTCGGTATCCTGATGTCACTTCAGAAGATGGTTGAAAAGGGTCTTGTTGAATTAAAATGAAAAAAATCATCATTGCCGGTGCCGGTGCCTCCGGACTGACAGCCGCAATCGCAGCCGCACGCGCCGGTGCCTCCGTTACCGTTCTGGAGGCGGAAGAGCGGCCGGGACGCAAACTGCTGCTTACGGGAAGCGGAAAATGCAATCTTACGCATCACTGTGCGGACGCAGAAGAGCTGAAAGAACACTATCACAGCCGTTCTTCAAAAGAATTGCTGAAAGAACTGACCGGAAATATTTTCCGGTCTTTTAGTTATGAGGATACCATTTCGTTTTTCAGAAAGCTCGGTCTTCCGGTCATCGATCACGAAGGATACATTTATCCGCGCTCTTTGAAATCGCAAAGTGTTCTTCAGGTGCTTCTGAATGAAGCTGAAAAGCTGGGCGTAAAATTTAAATATAATACAAAGGTAACAGGGCTGTCATTTTCT
>ONLK01000104.1:3224-5330 GCA_900318615.1 uncultured Eubacteriales bacterium | reverse complement strand
CTCGCACACATACAGCTTCTTTAGAATTTTATTCGCACATTCGATTTTTACTGGCCTCTCCGTTACAATGATAGCACAAGGAGGGCAGAATATGAAACACAGAAGTTTGACAGTTTAACCGCCTGATTTCTGCATGTTAATACCATCAAACCATTGTAAAGACTGGATTTCCAGTCTATTATTTTTGTCAAATTTTATTGTTTTATATGTGGCTATTTGTGGCTATGTGTGGTATAATGGCCTTGTGGAGGTGCTGCCGCTATGAAACTTACCGTTAGCAAATCAAAAAATTCAGCCTCTTTCTATGTTCAGAAAACAATCCGCAAAAAAAGCGGGCCTACTACTATCACCGTTGAAAAGCTCGGAAATCTTGATGAGGTCCGGACGAAAGCCGGTGGAAAGGATCCCTATGTATGGGCTCAGGAGTACGTCAATGAACTCAACCGCAGGGAATACGAGGAACAGAGGCAGATCATTGTAAGCCGTTCTCCGTCCAAACTCCTGAAGAAGGGAGAAATGCATTCATTCAACTGCGGGTATCTGTTTCTGCAGAAGATCTATTACAGCCTGGCCCTTGATAAGGTCTGCAAAGATATATCGTCCAGATATTCTTTTGATTATGATCTTAATGACATCCTTTCCCGGCTTGTATTCACAAGGATTCTGTATCCTTCATCAAAGCTCTCCGCTGTAAAGCAGTCCTCTGCCTTTGTTGAGCAGCCTTCCTTCAAACTCCACGATGTTTACCGCGCCCTCTCGGTCCTGGCAAAGGAGAATGATTTCATACAGGCCCAGCTCTACAAGAACAGTCAGAAAGTAATTGAGAGAAGGAAAGATATCCTTTACTACGACTGCACCAACTACTTCTTTGAGCTCGAGCAGGAAGACGATCTGCGGCGCTACGGCAAAAGCAAGCAGCATCAGCCACTCCCAGTCGTCGGAATGGGGCTGTTCATGGATCACGACGGAATACCGCTGGCTTTTGATATTTACCCTGGCAGCCAGAACGAGCAGCCCACCCTCAAGCCTCTGGAAAAGAAGGTTCTCAATGACTACGGCCTGGGGAGCGTAATCGTATGCACGGATGCCGGTCTCTCTTCAAAAACAAACCGTAAATACAATGACCTGACTCTCGGAGGTATTCCCATTCGTAGCTTTATTACCACACAGTCTATAAAACAGCTTCGATTATGCTCTTGATCCAAAGGGCTGGCATCTTATCGGGCGTGATGAGAGCTTTGATATTTCTGGCCTTGATGAAGACAGGTACTATAACTGCACTTTTTATAAGGATAGATGGATAAAAGAAGATATCTCCGCAAAGAAGGAAAGAAAGGGCGCAAAGCCCCTGGAACAACATCTCATTGTTTCTTTCTCCATGAAATACAGGAATTATCAGAGAAAGATCCGTCAGGGTCAGATCGAGAGGGCACAGGAACTGATAAACAGCGGAAGATACAAGCAGCGCAGCAAAAATCAGAATGATCCGCACCGCTTCATAGGACGCGAAACAATGACCGCCGATGGCGAAGCATGTGAGAAGGAAGTTCCGTATCTTGATACTTCAGCTATTGCTGATGAAGAGCAGTATGACGGTTTCTATGCTGTCTGCACCAATCTGGATGATGTAAGTGTTGATGAGATCATAAAGATCAATAAAGGCCGATGGGAAATCGAAGAATGTTTCCGGATCATGAAGACAGAATTCAAGGCCCGCCCTGTATATCTGCAGAAGGAGGATCGGATCAGGGCACATTTCATAACCTGTTACATTGCTCTGTTCATTTTCCGGATACTGGAGAAAAAAATCTGTGAAGAATACACCTGCGAAGAGATCATCGATACACTCCGGGACATGAAGATGTATCGGCCCGGTGAAAAGCAGGGATATCTTCCTGCCTATACCAGAACGGATCTGACAGACATACTCCACGAGACGTTCGGATTTCGTACTGATTACGAAATACTTACAGATATAAGCATGAAAAGAGTTATTCGCGAAACAAAGAAAAAGTAATAATATATAGCTACATTTTTGCTATATCAAAAGAGCGGATAATGCCTAGAAATAAAGGCATTTCCGCTCTTTTACTGTCAAAGATGGGA
>ONLK01000104.1:0-3204 GCA_900318615.1 uncultured Eubacteriales bacterium | reverse complement strand
AATATACCATATCGCCCGTCATTTGTTAAGGATTTTTTATATTTGAAGGCACCGGAATTTTATTTTTCTTTCGTAATCGCACATGATTTTTTACAGATGTCAGTCATTCCGTGCTATGATAGCCTTACTGATATCCATATTCAAAGTCTTCGCCGAAAAACAGAAGAACACCAGGAGGTAACGAAATATGGCAGTAAATCCGTTAGAGCTTATGAAGATGAAGGAACGTCTGACAACTTTTAATACACAGCATCCCCGCGTCGGTGCTTTTTTGAGCGACGTTTCCGCCAACGCCATCCGGGAAGGCAGTATTGTCGAGCTTAAGGTCACTTCTCCGGAAGGCCGGGAATATGTAACGAATATCCGTGTGACATCGGATGACATGAAAACGCTGGATATTCTAAAAAACATGAAGGGCTGATGCCGTATAAAAAGCAGTACGAAGTTTTTATATAAAATAATATAAAATATATAATATTTAGTAAGGAGGTTTTTATCATGTCCAGGGATATTTCAAGAAGAGATTTCCTTAAAGGGACCGCAGCCGGTGCTATTTCAGCAGCCGCATTTTCTGTGCTGGGCGGTTTCGCCGGTGCCGAATCAGTAACGGAAGGTTCAACGGAAGCGTCTGCCTCCGGAGCCCTCTATACTCCGGGTACCTACACAGCTTCGGCAAAAGGTCTCGAAAGTGATGTTACCGTAACCATGACCTTCGATGAGACATCCATCACCGATGTCCAGGTGGATGTTTCCGGTGAAACGAAAGGTGTCGGTGCCGAAATTGGCGATAAGGTATGTGCGCAGATTCTGAAAGCGCAGAGCGCCGATATCGACGGTGTTTCCGGCGCTACCGTAACTTCAAAAGCTGTTATGACCGCCGCTGCAGACTGCATCGAACAGGCAAAGGGAGGCGCTGCCGCTTCCGCCGGTGATGATCAGAAGGCTTCCGGTGCATCCGGCGATGACTGGCTGGGAGAGGAACCGCAGATTGACGACGCGGACGTTTATGATGAGGTTACTGCGGATGTTGTTATCGTTGGTGTCGGCATTGCGGGTGTTTCCGCTGCCAGAAAGGCGGCGGAACTCGGTGCTTCCGTCATTACCATTGACGGCGCTGCAGCCCCGAGCTATCGTTCCGGTGAATACGCCGTTATCAACAGTCCGACGCTGAACAAGAGATGGCCGGAAAGAGCGCTGACCGAGGACGATATAAATGAAATCATCGACTCTCATGTCAACGAATCCTGCTACCGTGTAAAGAGAACCATCGCCAGCAAATGGGCGCACAATATCGGCGAGGTATTTGACTGGTGGATGGGTGCTGATGATCATCTGTTCATCGCGGATCAGACCCGTCAGCCAATTTCCGATGAAAATGCGGATGATTTCCTGCTGCCGATCTTCCGTCCGCTTCCTTCCTACACGGACGCCGATGGAAATGTACATGAATATAATTGGAAGGAGGAGCGCTTCCCATGCTATCCTACTTCCGTTGAATTCAAACCGGATCAGGGCTTCACCGTAAACGCAAACTGGCAGAAGGCGCTGGACACCGGCAACGTAACCCCCTACTTCGGTCACTTCGGAAAGAAGCTGATCATGGATTCGGACGGGCGCTGTGTTGGCGTTTACGCGCTGGATGATAATCCGGATTCTGCTACCAGAGGCAAGTACCTGAAGGTTAACGCTGCCCGGGGTGTTCTTCTCTCAACCGGCGATTACGGCAGCAATGATGCCTGCATGTATCATTTTGCACCGGACGTAATGAAAACCCATTATAATAACCGTCTGTTCACTTCCATGGACATCAACGGCAATCCGACCAACCAGGGCGACGGACTTCGCATGGGAGCCTGGGCCGGTGCCAGGGTATCCGGCTACAATGCTCCGATGATCCATCACATGGGCGGCGGTGCGGACCTGTCCGGCGTCGGTGTTATGGGTAACGCAGGATTTCTGAACCTGAATATAGATGGAAAACGGTTCATGAACGAAGACATCCCGGGGCAGCAGCTGGAAAATCAGATCGAAGGCCAGAGAGGCATGAACACCTGGCAGGTCTTTGATTCCAACTGGCCGGAACAGCTGACGCACATGCCGGCAGCTCACGGCGGCGCCTGCTACTATGAAGACTATCAGTCCGAGGAGGAAGCTCCGAAGAACAACACCACCTACCGCAACTGGAAAAGCCCGTATCAGCTGGATGCAGCCGTTGCAGACGGCAGATGCCTGAAGGCGGATACGCTGGAGGATCTGGCTGCTCAGATGTATCCGGATGATAAAACTGCTCAGCAAAACGCCCTTGATTCCATCCAGCGTTACAATGAGCTGGCAGCCGCCGGCCATGACGATGACTTTAATAAAGTTCCCAGCCGTCTGATGCCGGTCGATAAGGCTCCGTTTTATGCAGATCAGTTTACCACCGCCATCATGCTGGTATGCATCGGCGGACTTGAGTCCGATGAGGACTGCCATACCTATCAGGAAATCACCGATGATCAGGGCCGTCAGGTGGAAGGCAATATCATTCCGGGTCTGTACGTAGCCGGCAACATGCAGGGCGGACGTTTCGGAATGGAGTATCCGATCGGTCTGAAGGGTGTTTCCCATTCCATGGCCATGTACTATGGACAGGTTGCCGCCGAAAACATTGTCAAAGGTGTCTGAGACCGAACGCTGATCTGACAAAACACGGATTTGAATTCGGGAGGTACATATCGATGTTATTCGATATGTACCTCCCTTTTTGCCCCGGATTCATATTCCTGCCCGGCAGCAAAACGCTGATCCACCTGAAGTCAAAACGCTGATCCATCTTACGGCTATTTTATTCTTCAGGCGGAAGGCTCCCGCACTTACCGCCTCCGGCAGCGGATAAGCCGGCATTTTCAGGCGCTTATAAGCATATGCAAATATATGTTAGTTTAATCTATCTTAAGTTCATCATTATTCAAACGGCACTCTGTTTTTTTGATGATTTCTATTGTAAGTTATATTTTTTTGTTGTAGGATGAAATAAAAGATAAATTGCTGGTAATGATATGAGTGTCAAAAGTACCTTTTGCCACTCATTTATGATCACGCGTGGTTTCGTTGCTCCGCAATTCCCACCACGCTGCCACATTCGGCATTCTCGTGGCGCTTTCGCGCCACTTCATGCCTCATGTGGGGCGTGTCAATAAATCCGGCCACCACTCGCATGCA
>ONLK01000012.1:33968-57404 GCA_900318615.1 uncultured Eubacteriales bacterium | reverse complement strand
GGCAGCAGGACTTATTGACACTCATTTCACTTATATTACTTCAGGAGGAACCACTGGTATGTCCGATTATCCTATTTCGGAAGTTTATCGCTCTGACCGCCGGGCCAACCGGGAGGTTGACGCACTTCTCACTGCGGAGGGGATCCGCCGCGACCGCAACCTGGATTACACCTGCGGCATGTACGATGAAAATGGCCATATCATCGCCACCGGCAGCTGCTTTGGAAATACGCTCCGCTGTCTGGCTGTCAGCCGCGAACATCAGGGAGAAGGACTTATGAACGAAATCATTACCCATCTCCTGCAGGTGCAGTATGAGCGCGGAAACGTTCACCTTTTCCTCTACACCAAGGAATCGTCCTCAAAGTTTTTCAATGACCTTGGCTTCCGGGAGATTGCGCGGATCCCCGGTCTTGTTGTCTTTATGGAAAACCGGCGGACCGGCTTCCGGGATTATCTTGAAAACCTGAAAAAAGAAACAGACGAGCAGCTCTCCCATTTGCAGCTCCCGGAACCTGTTTCTCCTGCTAAAATCGCCGCTATTGTGGTGAACGCCAATCCGTTTACACTCGGCCACCTGTACCTTGTGGAAAAGGCAAGCCGCGAAAATGATCTGGTGCATCTGTTTATCGTCAGTGAGGATAAAAGTCTGTTTCCGTTCAGTGTAAGGCTGCATCTGGTGAAGGAAGGAACAGCGCACCTTCCCAATATTGTTTATCACCGCAGTGGTTCGTACATTATCAGCAATGCCACCTTCCCGGGTTACTTCCAGAAGGACAGCCTCGCCGTTATGCAAAGTCATGCGGAACTGGACCTTACCATTTTTCTGAAGATTGCCGCAGCTTTGAACATCCATGTCCGTTACGTAGGGGAAGAAAGCACCAGTGAAGCCACAGTGCTTTACAATAAGGTCATGGCAGAAAAGCTCCCTCTCAATGGAATTCGCTGTGTGATTGTGCCCCGGAAGAAACAGGAAAATGGCAGACCGGTCAGTGCGTCTTCTGTACGGCAGGCAATCAAAGATGGGAAAATGGAGGACCTTAAAGCCATGGTTCCGCCGTCCACTCTGAATTACCTTCTTTCTGCGGAAGCGGAACCTGTCCTTTCAAAAATAAGGAATGCAGAAAACGTAATTCATGACTGACGTTCCTGCTTTATATTTATACGCAACGAACCCGGTACGGATTGTCCGGACCGGGTTCTTCGTGTTTCTGACGAAATCTGTTTATAAAGTTATCATTCTCATGGAATGCAATTATGCCTGCTCAATATACGTATCTACAATATCGTAAAGTTCCTGCTCTTTCTTTGCCTCTTCCTTCTCTTTTTCGGTAGGATGTCCCGAACCTGTAATTGTACTCATGATATACGGTCCGAATATTCCTGCCAGAATATTTTCCTTTTTCTGTACATTTCCTGTCTTTACTGCTGTAATCATAACCCCGGCCTCTTTTCTTTACTTATATATCTATATATCATTCAATCAGCAACAGTCTTTTCTGATTCTTTTGTTTCATCTATACTATAGCAGTTTGGAATAGAAAAAGCTAATTCATAAAATTCATTGAACTATAACGAAAGGTAATGTTACACCTGCTGATACTGCAGCTGCAATGAAACAGAAAACCTCCCGCCGGGAGACGGACCTGTGTGAAAAGTCCAGTCTCCCGGCGGGAGGTTCTGCTTATTTCTTATTCACTTTTTCAAATCAGGCCATTATAAAGGCATAATGCCGACAATCGCCGCGAAAATCATGCAGAGAATAGAGAATGCCCACACATACAGGAACGAATTCTTGATATGATCCTTGATGCTTACATCGGCAAGTCCAAGTCCAAGCAGCGTAGCCGGAACCATCGGGCTGATGAAGGTTGCACAGTTACGGCATACAACCATGGCAATCGCGATCGGAAGAGCCTTTACGCCATAGGAGGCGCCGATACCAATCATTACCGGCAGCATTCCATAGAAGTAGGAGTCGGTATCGAATGCGAGTGCAAGCGGTACGGACAGAATACCGATCACGAGCGGAAGATGTCTTCCAAGCGTTGCCGGAAGAATTCTGGAAACAAGATCAGCCATGCAGGTAACAACGCTGGCTGTCTCAGCACCTGTCGGAAGAGATACCTTCGCGGAAATTGCCAGGTTCAGTGCGGTAGCACCGTCCGCCGGAACTGCCTTCACCATGATACCCATCAGAACAGCTGCACCCATCAGGGTGGTGCACATCATCATGGATGCTTCTGCATGAGAGTTGATAACCTTCTTCATAAGCTTCAGCTCTCTGTAGTTTACAAGCAGAGAAATCAGAGTTCCGAGCATGAACGGATAATAGCTCGGGAATTTATCCCAGATCAGAAGAAGAATAACAGCCAGGGTCAGAAGAAGGTTGAATACGAACAGTTTCGGGCGAACCAGTTCATTCTTCTGTTCCTGTGCTTGTTCCGTAACAACAACTTCCCCTTCTTCCTGTGCCAGCTTACCTTTGAGTCCGGCGCCTCTCTTCTTCTCCTGGAAACCGGTAAGAACCGCATGAGCAAGTGCAAGGACGATACCGAAAATCTGAACCGGGATGATGGTGTGCCACAGACTGCCTGCTTCAATGCCCAGAACAGATGCGGCGCGCATGGTCGGACCGGCCCACGGCATCAGATTCATGACACCCATCGCCAGAACGGCAATTCTCAGCAGAGAAGTTGCCCGCATATGCATCTTCTTATAAATAGGAAGCATCGACGGAACGACAATCAGGAAGGTGGAGGCACCGCCGCCATCCAGATGGCCGATGATCGCCAGTACGCAGGTCATAACTGCAACAGCAATGACATTATCGCCTACGCCCTTCATCAGCCAGTTGACGATAACATCAAACATACCCGCATCGGTCATGATACCGAAGTAGGTAACGGAAAATACAAACAGAGCCGCTGTCGGGCCGGTACTTGAAAAGCCTCCCTTAATCAGTGTTCCGATGTCATCGAATGAATAGTATCCGCAGATTACAAGAACAATCGCAAGAATAGTCGGATAGCAGATGAACGCCAGCGCCGGCGTCATTTTACTCTTGAACAGGGTAACCACAATGGCAACAATTGTGATAATGCCCAGAATTCCAATAACGATAGAATTCATAGTACTCTCCTTTTATATTGGTTTTTTCTTATCTTTCCCTTATGATAACTTCGGAATCAATCCTCCAGGCTGAACGGTTTTACCTGACGGACAACATCCATGATCGTGCCGTCCCGTGCTTCTATAATACCAACCACACGATCCTCAAATTGAACCTTTTCAGGCTTGCCTGTGATGGAGTATGCGATATCCCTCAGATGCTCAATGGTTGTGATCGGCAGATCGGTATCCTTCATGGCTTCGATCAGATCCTGTCTCTTTGGATTGATGGCAATGCCGTAATCCGTTACAACAACATCGACATCCTCTCCCGGGGTGGTGACCGTCGTGCAGTCATCACAGATGGTCGGAATGCGTCCCTGCATGATCGGCGCGATGATGATTGTGCACTTTGCGCCGCAGGCTGTATCCGGATGACCACCCTGTGCCCCGGTAATGTACCCATCAGAGCCAACGACCACGTTGACATTGAAATGGGTATCCACTTCCAGTGCGCCGAGAATGACGATATCCAGGCGATTCACGTAGGATTCCTTGGTCAGCGGGCTGGCATACTCGCCGGCCATGATGAAGTGATGATGCGGGTTCTCCGCAACACTCCGGACAGCCTCCAGATCGAAGTCCTGAGTATCAACCAGTTCACGGATAAGGCCTTCATTCAGAAGGTCGCACATGGGTTTAGCCATACCGCCGATCCCGAGTGCCATGTGGATGTTGCGATTTCGCATCTCGTCCGCCAGAAATTTCGTTGAAGCGATGGAAGCTCCGCCGACACCCGTCTGATACGTGAATCCTTCCTTGAAATACGGGGAAGCAGCTACGAAATCAGAACAGTATTTCGCCATCAGAAGCTTGCGCTGATCTGTGGTCGGCTTTGCCGCGCCGGAAGCGATCTTCGTCGGATCTCCAATGCTGTCAACAGCCACCACATAATCTACATAAATACCTTTGATCTGCTGCGGAAAGTTCGGGAACGGAACCAGCGTATCTGTAATGGCAACAACCTTCTCGGCATGCAGGGCATCCGGTGCCGCGTAGGAAAGTACACCGCAGTCAGCTCTTCCGCCGTTGGCGCCGAGGTTGCCGTAATCATCCGCTGTCGGAGCGCCGATGAATGCGATATCAATCTTAACCTCGCCGGACTTGATGGCGCGGACACGGCCGCCATGGGATGCCATGATCGCCAGCCCCTGCAGATGGCCTTCCGAAATAGCTTTGCCGATCTTGCCGCGGACACCTGAAGAACGAATATTTGTAATGGTTCCGTCATCCAGATACGGGACGATCGGATCGTTCTGCGGACCCATGGAGGATGCAGCGATGGTCAGGTTCCTGATGCCCATGTTGTGGCATTCTTCAATTACCATGTTCAGAACCCTGTCACCGTTGCGGAAATGATGATGGAAGCTCAGTGTCATGCCATCATGGATGCCGCATTTTACGAGTGCATCATGAATGGAAGGCAAAACCTTGCTTCCCCCATCGTTACGGATTTTAATGTGATGTGATTCTGTCCTGACCTCGGCTCCGTCAAAATGATGAGAGCCCTGGAAGACTTCCTTTCCGGTCTGTTTCAGAATCTCCTCCGGAATATCTCTACCAACTGCATTTATCATTTCACAGATCCCCCTTATACACACCGGATGCCTTGGCAAGCGCAATGGTTCTCTTTGCTCCGTCATAGAAAGCGATATCGATCATCTTGCCGTCAACGGTGAACACGCCAATACCTTTTGCCTTCTTGTCATCGATCTCCCGGATCACCTTCTCTGCAAAGATGATCTCCTTCCGGGTCGGAGTGAAAATTTCGTGTACGATGTCGATCTGGCGCGGGTTAATGATGGATTTTCCGTCAAAGCCCATCATCTTGATGGTCCGGACATCTTTCTTAAAGCCTTCCATATCATCCAGATTCGTCCAGACGGTATCAAAGCACTGAACACCGGCCGCGCGGGCTGCGATCACCATATGCTGGCGGGCTCCCATCAGCTCCACACCGGTGCCGGTGATAGTCGTGTGAAGGTCCTTCGTGTAATCGCCGCCGGAAAGCGCAACTCCGATCATCCGGTCGGAAGATTTGCAGATTTCATAGCAGTTCATTACACCGCGGGCAGACTCAAGAGCCGCCATCAGCAGAGTTGATCCAACCGGACGTCCAAATTCCTTCTCTGCCGCTTCTACTTTTTCTTCAACCGCCTTTACCATATCGGCACTTTCTGTTTTCGGAATACGGATGGTATCGGCTCCGCAGGCTACGACACAGCGGATATCCTCTTCCCACAGATCCGTGTCCAGACCGTTAATACGGACAACCTTTTCAGCGCCTCTGTAATCAAGCGTTGTCAGTGCATGATAAAGAGAAAATCTGGCTGTATCCTTCGCAGAAGCCGCAACCGCATCTTCCAGATCGAACATGAGGGAATCAGCCTTGTAGACATACGGATCCTTCAAAAGCGAAGGTTTCTGTGCGTTCAGAAACATCATGGATCTTCTGAGCCGGTTCTTATTAGGATTAATGCAGGTCATTGAATAGCACCTCCCCACGGCAGATCCTTGTACTGGTCGGCAGAGCGGTACACGGCGCCTTCAATTCTTGCCTTGATCGTGCAGTCAAGTGCCCCTTTGTCAACAATGGAGATCTTCACATTGTCAACCCCGAGACGTTCCAGAGTTTCAAAAGTCACCTTGCGGATCTGATGCCCGAACTGATTGGCTACGGAGCTTTCAAGCGAAAAATCAATTTTTCCATCTCCGGGCTCAACAGATACCAGGCAATCACTGGATTCTACTGTTCCCGCAATCGCAGGTTTTTTAATTTCCATAGAGTTCCCTATCCCTCCTTATTATTTTACAGACCGTTCTGACAGCCTGTCATTTCCTCAGTAACCCTTTTTGTTCATCGCAGCTTCGTCTGTTCTCCCCCTCCTCTTTCTGAATTTTTCAGTTCATTGCTTTTCCATTTATACAGTGATCGATGCCGTGGCACCGGTTCTGTCCCCTGCTGACGCTGACGTATCCTGCTCTCGCGTTCCGTCAGGTTCTGTATTTCTGGCTGACCTCACTGGCAATACGGATCAGCTGCTCCACCGGTCCTTCAATCTGGTAATCCTTCCGGCAGGCGGCAACCACGCTCCAGCTCATCGGTTCTGTACCGAAAGAATACATGCTGAGCTTATCGGCATCATCATGTTCCTCAACCCGCCTGCGGCTGGCAAATGCCAGACCGATATCCTGGGCTGCAAGCGCCAGAAGCGTATTGATCGAACTTAAACGGATAATATGCTGATCCAGTCCGTACTCCTTCAGAAGACTGCCTGTAAAATTTCCCAGTGTCAGGTTTTCCTTAAGCAACAGGAAGCTCTCATTTTTAAGAAGATGAAGATCAATCCACGGATCTTTCCGCGTCGGAAGATTTTTCGACAAAAGCCTGTACCGTTCATCATTTGAGGTACAAAGAACAAGTTCTTCTCTTGCAAGTGTTTTATACTGAAACTCTCTTGGTTTATAGTCCGAAGGAGAGATTACCGTATAGACCGCCACCTCGATGGTGCCTTCGCGCAGATACCGTTCCAGTGTATCCACATCCTCTTCCCAAAGCTTCAGATTGTACTCCGGAAAGATCTTCTTAAAAGCCGGAAGAACCCGCGGAAGCAGGAACCTTCCGCGCCCCGGGGTAATCCCGAGGGAAAGCGTCCCGTTCTTTGCACTTTTGTAATGCTTCAGTTTATCCTGAAACCCCTGCTGCGCTGCCAGAACCGAGCGCGCCATTTCCAGATATAGTTCACCGGTATACGTAGGTATGTACTGCCGGTTTGACCGCACAAACAATTCCGTCCCCAGTTCATCCTCAATGTGGTGAAGGGCACGGCTTAATGCTGGCTGTGTAATATATAATTTTCTGGCCGCCTTTGAAATATTTTTCTCCTGAGCGATGAGAAGAACATATTCAAGTTCCTTGAAATCCACTTTTTCTCCTTTAACGGTAACGGACCCCTGGCAATGAAACGCAATCACATGAAAATTACTGCCGGCATTTAAACGCCCCCGGTACCCGTTCAAAGAAAAAATCAGGAAGGTCTGTCAGATTGCCGAAATGAATAATTGTGTGAAAATTAAATTGTAAAATTTTGCCTATTTTTCCGTTCCTGATTGTGAATTTTCGTTTAATTCAGCGTACCAAATCGGGGCATTAAAGTCTAATGCCAATTTGTTTTTGAACTATTACTAAAAAACATAGAATATCTATAAACAAATTACAAGGTTTATTTGAAATATATATTAACGAAAAAAAGGGGGGTTTGACGTCAAAATGTCAAATCCCCGCTATAACTACAATATTATGCACAAAAACCGGCTTTCAGATTTTATTAGGCGAAATTCCTTCCTCAATAAAGTAAAGAAAATAGGTAATCGCGAGCAGATCCGCTGACCCTCCCGGACTGATTTTCTGCTCCGCAAACTTTCTGTCCAGTTCTTTCAGAACCTTTCTGTAGTTCTTTTCTTCCACATGATCCGCCGACAATTGCTTCATCTGTTCCTGAATTTTTCGCAGTTCCTTCTCCGATGACCGGTGAATGATATTCGTATCCTCCGTAACCGCCATCAGATCCACCAGAGTCAGGATTCCGGCATCATTCAGAGGAAATCCGCGCGCTGCCCGGGAGCAGAACGCGGGCAGCGCTATATTAAATACAGCCGGGTATCCCTTCGCCGCCTCCTCCCGGATGCCGCCGATGTGATACTTTTTCCAGCAGATCTCACCGGCTGTGCCTTCCTCTTTTTCTGAAGCGTTTTCCCTGTTCAGTTCCTCCGGCACATCTCCGGCGATCCCGGCACACAGGGCAGAAAGTTTCTCCCGGCTGTACGGCATGCTGCGTCCGTACAGTATTCCCAGTGCGGCACAGAAAATCCCGAAAGAAAAGATGGCACCCTTATGCGTATTCACATTATTGGTTGCCCGGCGCATCTCAATTTCCGCTTCCACACCGATCGGCCGGATCAATTCCATCACTTCTCTGCCTGGTTTTTCTGCATTATTAATTCCACATGCCGTAAATGCCTTAAAATAGGGCAGGATGGACAGCGCACTTGACTCAAAGGTAAAAACATCCATGTCTGCATGAGATCCGTTGTTGTCGCTGTCCACCAGTCCCGGCTTCGGGGTCGCATGAACTTCATACAGCAGCGCCCGGCAGGCTGTCTGCGCAATTCTTCCGGCATAACGGTCCGCAAAATAATCGCTCATGATCCCGACAGCCGCCGTCTGCAGATCGCTTACCGAATGCCTTCGGGAACGGCTGCACTCAAAGGCAGGTCGGCTGCAGATCATGCATTTTCTCTCTGCGTATCCCAGCTCCTGCCTGGAAACCTTGCGGCCATCCGTCCGGATCACATCAATGTCAAAAAGCCTCCCCAGCGTGCTGTTCTCCTCCAGCATCACCATGCACCTTTTTACCTTTTCAGGCTCACACGCCGCGGGAAAGAACGCCTCAAAACCGGTCTTGTCCCGATGTTCAAGACAGTTTTCCAGCCGTATGCCCATGGTTTTGCAGTACGACCGGATCAGATTCTCCCCTTCCTCAAAGGTCCGCACCGCCAGCGGAAACACCTTGACCGGCCCCGCTATATTCAGCGTAAATGAAATCAGTGTACACCCGTACTTTTTAAGAAGTTCCTGCTGAAAATACACCCGGTGCTCCCGGGCATTCAGCATCTCCGGCAAAGACACCGGCTCACCTCTGACAATATTCTGAAGTTCCATCCTGATTATTCCGTCTTTCCAAATAATGGCAGGAGTGTCAATAGTCCCTTTTGCCACTCACTGATGATTACGCGTGGCTTCGCTGCTTTGTCATAGGATATTGTATCAGATATTACCATTGCGAAGCACTATGATATTGTTCCCGACCCCCTGGATATTCTGCGCGGTCATGCAGGGCTATTCTCGCCCGGACGAGTTCAGTATTTTCATTTGCATAACAGTACCGGCAGCCTTGACCGCAGCTATTATAAGCACCAATGTCATTCCCGATCAGACAGCTGCATTCCGGTGACTTCACGGCCTTCGGGAAAATTCCGTTTTGTCTTCTCGTAAAGATCGATGAAACTGATAACCACCTGGTGCGTATAGCCTTCCAGCTCGCTGCACATCCTTCGAAAAGCACGAATATGAAATTCTGTTGAATGTTTTTCCGTGATGAAAATCGGATCATACCTCCAGGCGATGCACCGGGGTGAAACAATTTCCGCCAGGGTAAATTGAGGCAAAATGAAAACTCATATTTTTGCGTCCCTTCCATCATACCATACAGATAGTACAATATTTTGATTTATTTACCTGGATCTGCATTCAAATCGGGAACAACAGTTACCCGGACAATTTCAGCTTAATTTTCCCATCTTCCGAAATATAACTTAAAAATCACCATTGATTTAGGCGCCGTCTGCAGCAAGGCTGCTGTCTGGATTATTAAAAAAAGCGGATGCCGTAAGGCATCCGCTTTCATCGATGCGACTGGATTTGAACCAGCGACCTCTGCGTCCCGAACGCAGCGCTCTACCAAGCTGAGCCACGCATCGTTTCTATGTTTTGCTGTCTGTTTTTCAATCAGCTTGACCATAATAACATTTAGTTCTCATAAAGTCAAGCTGATTTTTCTGTTTTTTGAACTTTTTTCCGGCACTGTTTTTCGTTTCCCTTTTTCTGTCAGCTGCGTGTTCGCCAGCCGGCCAGGTATTTGTTTTTAAGGATGCTGCCAGTGTTTTTTCCCCAGCCGAGCGGATAGCCGGATACGCATACGAGGGTCCAGCCGTTTCCGTTTTTTGTTTCTTCTCCGGTGAGGTTCAGGGTTTCTCCCCGCAGATACCGGTTGATTCGTTCGTCACCGGCTTCCAGGTTCAGCACCCGGGTGCAGGTCTGACTGTCCAGGGTCATGGCGTAGGCCTGAGAGGGTTCAAAGCGGTCTTTTTTCAGTTCACCCATATAAAGGCCGTTGCGGAGGCAGGCAATACCGGCGAGATTATCCTGAATTTCTCCGGTGTCCAGAAAGACCATATTCCCATGAATTTTCAGATGGTCGAACTTGTACGTTTTTCTTACATCCTTAAGGAACTTCCGGAGGATTTCCTGTTGCTGCCGGTCCGGTGTTTCTTTACCGGACCGGGCGCGGCTGCCCCGCCCTCCGGATCGGCGGTCTTGTTTTTCGGTCGTTGAGATCGACTTGAAGGATTGTGCATTTTCTTCAAACGCTGCTGCGCTGTCTGTGCCTGTTTTCCTGCACAGGAGTGCCATGAAGTGTCCTTCACCGCCGATTTTGTGCGGCCACAGACGGACGCATTGGCTAAGTTCCGGCATTTCCGGCCTTTTTTCTCCGTGAATAGTATAGGCGGTAAGCCCCTCCGAAAATCCATCCGCCCGGGGAAGGCTGCACAGCTTCATCTGCGGAAAACGGTTCAGAATAAAACGGACAATTTCTTCATCTTCTTCCGGCGCAAAGGTACAGGTTGAGTACATAAGCTGCCCGCCCGGAGAGAGCATTTTCACCGCCTGGGTTACAATCTCCCGCTGTATTTTCCCACAGTCGTCCGGTTTCTGCGGATACCAGGCGGATATGGTACTGTCATCCTTCCGGAACATGCCTTCGCCGGAGCAAGGAGCATCCACCAGAATACGGTCAAAAAAACACGGGAAATGCTCCGCCAGCCGTGCCGGTACTGCGTTTGTCACAAGGACATTGGGGATTCCGAAAATTTCAATGTTGTGAAGCAGCGCCTTGCAGCGGCTCCCACTGATATCGTTGGAAACGAGGAGTCCCTCTCCGTTCAGTTTTACCCCCAGCGCGGTTGACTTTCCGCCGGGTGCAGCGCACAGATCCAGTACCTTCATGCCCGGCCGGACGTCAAACACGCTGGCCGGCGTCATGGCACTGGGTTCCTGCAGGTAATAAAGACCGGCCGCATAGAACGGATGCCGGGACGCCGGATCCTGTTCCTCATAGTAAAATGCATTCGGGATCCAGGGAACCGGAGAAAGATGAAAGCTGCTGATCTGCTCAAACTTTTCCGGACTGATTTTCAGCGTATTAAGCCGCAGGGCATGATGACGCGGTTCCTGATAACTTTCGATAAAAGCGTCGTATTCCTCGCCCAGCAGTTCTCTCATCCTGTCTGTAAATTCCACGGGAAGTTCCATTGCTTTCCTCCTGCCCTGCTATTTATGCTTTTTCTGCTTCGTTCTTTGCTCCTGCGAAAAATCAGGAAGCTTATCCGCTTCCTGTCACATAATAACTTTACAGAATCCCATACCTTTTATCCGATCTGTGACCAGCGGTGCTGATGCAGTTCTCCCTCCAGCTGCATTCCGGCAAAGCTGTTCTGGCGAAGGGCCTCATACAGAACAATGGATACGGAATTACTCAGATTGAGAGAGCGGATCGTATCGAGCATCGGAATGCGGATACAGCTTTCCGGATATTTCATCAGAATATCCTCCGGAATGCCGGCGCTTTCCTTGCCGAACATGATGTAACAGCCCGGCGTGTAATGAACATCGCTGTACACTCTCCGCCCCTTGGTCGTCGCCATGAAAATACAGGATACCGCCTCCGGATTTTTCTCAAGAAAATCATTAAAATCCGCATAGCGGTGCACTTCCAGCCTGTCCCAGTAATCCATACCCGCGCGTTTCAGATTGCGCTGGCTGAGACTGAAGCCCAGCGGCTCAATCAGATGAAGCACAGCACCGCAGACAACGCAGGTGCGTCCGATGTTCCCTGTATTGGCCGGCATTTCCGGCTCATGAAGTACAATATTTATTTTTGTCATTCTTTTCCCGTTTTTGTCATTCTTTTCCCGTTTTTGTCATTCTTTTCCCGTTTTTGTCATTCTTTTTCCGCTCTGAGTCCGGTAATGAATTTGTCGATTCTGGAGAGCGCTGTCTTCAGGTTCCTGATCGAGTAGGCATAGGAGATACGGATGTATCCCTCGCCGCTTTCCCCGAAGGCATTCCCCGGAACAACGGCTACATGCTGCTCCCGGAGCAGCCGGGTGGCAAACTCATCGGAACTCATCCCGAATTCCTTAATGCATGGAAATACATAGAACGCTCCCTCCGGCTCGAAGCAGGGAAGGTTCATCTCCTTAAACGCGTTCATAAGGAAACGCCTGCGCTGGTTATAGGCCTCGCGCATCTTTGCCACTTCCTCATCGCAGTCCCGAAGCGCCACAACCGCCGCATACTGGCTGTTGGTTGGTGCGCACATGATTGTATACTGATGTATTTTAATCATCTGCCGTATGATCCCGGAAGGCCCGCACGCATACCCAAGCCGCCATCCGGTCATGGCATAGGCTTTGGAAAATCCATTAATCAGTATCGTCCGCTCTTTCATCCCCGGCATCCCGGCAATACTGTAATGGCGGTCTCCCGTATAGGTAAGCTCTGCGTAAATTTCATCGCTCAGGACAAAAATATCCTTCTCAACGCAGACTTTTGCGATTTTTTCCAGGTCTTCCTTTTCCATAACGGCACCTGTCGGATTATTCGGGAATGGAAGAACCAGCATTTTTGTTTTATCGGTGATGGCATCCAGAAGTTCTTCCGGCGTCAGCCGGAACTGATCTTTCTCCTGAAGCCGGATGGGCCTTACGACTCCGTCCGCCAGTCTGACACAGGGCGCATAACTTACATAACAGGGTTCCGGAATAATTACTTCGTCGCCCGGATTCAGCATAGCACGGAATGCGGTATCAATTCCCTCACTGCCCCCGACCGTCAGAAATACCTGGGTAAGGGGATCGTATGTAAGGCTGAACCGTCGGTAAAGATACCGGCAGATTTCTTCACGAAGCGGTTTCAGTCCTGAGTTGGACGTGTAAAAAGTACGTCCCTGTTCCAGCGTATAGATACCCTCGTCACGGATCGCCCAGGGAGTATCGAAATCCGGCTCGCCGACACCGAGAGACACGACATCGTCCATCTCATTCACGATGTCGAAAAATTTACGGATGCCGGAGGGCTGAAGCTGAACGGCTTTATCTGAAAGAGGATTTCTCATGGCGTCATCAGGATCCTTTCGTCTTTTTCGGGTTTCTGGAAAATGGTTCCGTCATCTTTGTACTTGCGCAGAATGAAGTGTGTTGCGGTACTGATTACATTGTCCAGTGTGGACAGCTTGTTGGAAACAAACAAAGAAACCTCGCGCAGTGTCTTTCCCTCCAGTATAACCAGCAGATCGTATCCGCCGGAGATAAGATATACGGACTGAACTTCGGGGTAATTATAAATACGCTCGGCGATGCGGTCGAAGCCCTGTTCACGCTGTGGAGTGACACGGACTTCAATCAGCGCCGTGACTTTTTCCACATTCGTCTTTTCCCAGTCAATCAGCGTATGATATCCGCAGATGACGCCTTCGTTTTCCATGCTGGCAATTTCATTCGCGATGATCTCCTCGCTGGTTCCAAGCATGACAGCCAGCTCTTTCATGCTGATCCGGCTGTCTTTCTCGATCAGCTGCAATATCTGTTCTCTCATATCTTCCTCCGGATATTTTCGATAATATTTTGGTATTTCTGAATTATACCGTAAATATTTTTATTTGTCCACCTTATTGCTGCCGCTTCCCGTTATTCTTTCGGCATTGCTTCATTTTCGCAAAATTTTCGGTGATCTTTCACTGTCCAGAGCATGTCCTGCTGCGGTTTTTCAAGGTACCGCACCTCTTCACCGTTGTGGATGCACCTTGCTTTCTGTGCTGCCGTATGTCCGATAACGGCACAGTACTGCCCCTGACCGGCCAGAATCGTGCAAAGCTCATCGGCATCGGGTGTCAGCGCCAGAAAGGCTCCCTGTCCGAACAGCTGATAAGGATTAAGATCAAAATACTCACAGATTTCCACCGTTTCCTGCCGGATCGGTATCTTTTTAAGATCAACATCGAATCCGGCCTGTTCCCGCCCGGCAAGTTCCCAGAGAGCTCCGAAAACTCCGCCCTCGGAGATATCATGCAGCGCCGTGCAGTGCATCTTCCAGGCTTCCAGACATTCCCGGGCGACATTCAGACGCCCGGAAAGAGAGATGGCGTCATCCACCAGTGAGGACGGATATCTCCTGCAAAGTTCGTCCTGTGCTGCCGCAGCCAGAACCGCCGTGCCGCCCAGGCCCGCCGTACCGGCCATGACAATGGACAAGCCGGAAGTCCTGTCTGCGCGGTCCGATGACTGCCCGGACGCTTCCTCCGGAGTATTCCGGCCGGCCGCCGCGAATAATTCGCTTTCTGCAGGCGCCGCCGCACGGGTGTCATTTCGGATACCGCAGACCGTCACGGACAAAACCGGCCGGCTCAGCGCATCGCTGACAGACGTGCTGCCTCCGGTGAGAACGATTCCAAGTTCTGCCGCCGCACCGCCGGCTTCCTCTGCGATTGCCCTGATCTCCTCTTCTGTTGAATTTTCCGGTATCATCAGCGTCTGTGAGGCACTCACTGCCTGCGCTCCCGACGCTGCCAGCGAGTTAACCGCCTGCAGATACACCATACGCACCGGCAGGTCAAACCGTCCCCCGATCTCATGTGCTGCCGTGTCAGAGTAAAGCTGGTCCATTCCGGAATAATGATTATTCAGGATAACAGAAGGCAGGACCCGTGCGCTGTCCATTCCGTACAGCGCATCCGGTCCTGCCGTGTTTGATTTTTTGAGAGGCCGCAGGACCAGACGGTCCAGTGCGGCCTGCGATAATTTGCCCTTTTTCATTTATTCTTACCCGATAGCATTTCCATACTGATCGTAGGTTACAACAACTTCGTCCGTATCTCCGCTTCCGGATGCATCCGTCTGCGCTGTAACCGAAGTTTCCGGCTGATCCGTACCCGCACCGGAGGATGCGTTCGTATCCGGTGCCGCTTCCGTCGAAGCCGTCGTCTCTGATTCGCTTTCTGAAGTCAGGTAGGAAGTTCCATTATTGATCACGGAGTATACCGCATCGAGACTGTTCTGGGCAATAGCGTTGTACATGGCCTGCGTCCACGCGGTGCTCTGGCTGGCAACGCCGATGTCGTAGATCGTTCCGACAGCATTATAGGTACTGGAATTGATCTGCACCGAGTCGGTCAGCTGTCCGTCCGTATAAATATTCTTCCACAGTTCCGCCGTATATCCGGTGTGTGGGGAGCCGGTCTGGCTGATATAGCCGATCTGCTGTTCCGGGTCCGCCGCCAGTTTGGAAATAGCGGACGGATCTGTCTGCGAAATCGTCTTGCTGACAAACTCGATCGTCCGGTTGGCCGGACGGTATTCTTTTCCGTAAATCGTAAAGCTTATCAGTCCGTCACTCGTCGTATATCCGATGATGTAAATCGGATTCTCAAGGGAATTGACGAAAGCCATATCCATGATTCCCTCCGCGATAGCCGCGTCCTTGGACAGGTCGACATAAGAAACAACCAGCGTATGGTTGGAGCGTGCGGTAACCTCGAGCTCAGCCTTGAGGACGGCATTGTAGAGTGTAGTGCTTACCTGGCAGATGCCTCCGCCGTAGGACTCAACCACCTGATTCTCCTCATAGGAGGGAGCCAGCGCATATCCGTTCTCTGCAGTAAAAGGAGTTACCGCCTGTGTCACAGAAAAACTTTCACCCGGGTAAATGAGCGTTCCGCTGATCTTACTGCACCCGTTGACGACGTTCTGCCATCTTCCGGAACTGGAGGCCGAAAAGTCGGTGGTGGCTGTTCCCAGCACGTCGCCGAAATACAGATCATCTGCCGATACATCCGGCTTTACACGGTCAACCGGCAGTTCAACCGAGAGCGCGGATATTCCGTCCCAATCATCTACGGCAGAGCGAAGGGCCTTCTCTCCGCCTTCCACATTAAGTGTAATGCCATCCGTTCCGCCTTCAATCCCCGGCAGCAGTTCATCGGTTGTATAGACGGTGGCATTGACCGGATCCGTATTGTATGATTCACAGTTTTTTACATAAGCATCCAGTGTTTTTTCATCCAACTGATAGTCGATCGAAAGGGCCTTGCTTGAATTCTGCAGATCCTTCTGATCCTTGTAACGCTGCACTATATTGCCGGTCGCTCCCAGCTGCATCGCCTCGTCCAGCACCCCGGATGAATTCCAGGTGAGTCCCAGATCATTCAGCGTCGGAGTCAGTGTATTATCCCCCACTGTCACGGTTACGGTCTGCTCCCCTGCCTTCTCCACATACTGATCGACAGCCGCCTTTGCTTCCTCCCGGGTCATTCCGCTGACATTCACTGCGGATATGAAAACACCCTTGCTGCAGACAGCATCTCCGGAAGCCAGGACCGACACTGACGACACCAGGATGACAGGTGCAGCCAGGACGAGCGCGCGAATTCCCCTTCTTTTACCAGAATACATAAAATTTCCTTTCCAGGTTCCAATTGTGTTCCGCTGTATAATCAAACCAGAACGCTCAGAACCGTCGTCAGAACCATGGCTGCAATAATAAGAATGACAATGACAGCAACGGCTGCGCGGGTCTTTTTGGAATTTCTTAAATTCATCATGATGGATATCCTCCGTAAGCAAACCAATTTTATAGTATTTCTCTTTGAATGCCTTTTCGTTTTTCTTAAATTAAGCACCCGATTCTTAAGTTTTGCGAAATGAATCATAAATCATGGATTTCCCTGACCTCAGCATTGCCGGTCAGCGGATTGCGCTTCGCATAGTCAAAAAGCATCCAGACAGGATTATCCCGCAGATATTTGAAATATTCAAGATGCGTATGTCCCTGATATTCCCGATGCTGTGAATAAAATGCACGTACTTTGTCATGCTGCACAGGCGCCGCCCAGTCCGGCCGGCTTTTTATGTTTTCCCGAAGGCATAGGTCCATCAGCAGGCATTCGTCCCAGCGCAGCTGTTCTTCCGCCCCCTGTTCTGCAGATTTCTCCCCGGCGGACAACGTTTCTGCGATAAACCTGCGCAGCAGTTCATACCGCTGCAGGCGGCTGTGGGAAATCCCCATCCATCCGTTCTGCCGGTACCACCGGGCGAGGGCATCATACATGGAAAAAGCGTCCGGAAAGCATTTTTCCAGTGCCTTCACGGTTGTAATAAACTGGCGGCTGTTGTAGTAAACCTCCAGCATTTCCTCCACATCCCGGATCCGGAGCAGTTCATCATAGCTTAAAACATGGGTGCTGAGCACCTCGTAAGGTGCCTGCGGTTCATAGATGATCCCATACTGCGCCGCCTCCCTGCGGATCCGCGTTCCCTTCAGCATTTTCAGAAAGCCCAGCTGCAGTTCATCCGGCTGCGCGGTATAAACCGTATTAAACGAACACCGGAAACTATTATAGTCCTCATAAGGAAGAGCGGCAATCAGATCCAGATGTACATGGATATTTTGTGCAGCGATGATTTTCCCGGCACGGCTGATGATTTTTGTGATGTCCGGATTTCTGTGAACTGCCCTCAGTGTCTGGGGATTCGCCGTCTGTACCCCGATCTCCATCTGAATAAGGCCGGGGCGCATCGTCGAAATCAGTTCGATTTCATCCTCCGTCAGCACGTTTGCCTCGATCTCAAAGTGGAAATTCGTGATGCCGTTATCATGTTCTGCCAGATACTGCCAGATTTTCATGGTCCGCTCATGAGAGCAGTTGAAGGTCCGGTCGACAAACTTTACCTGAGGCACGCCTGCATCCAGGAAAAACCGGAGCTCCGGCAGCACCCTGGAAAGGCTTCGGAAGCGTACTCCCTCCTCCGCCGAGGAAAGACAGTAGCTGCAGGAAAAAGGACATCCACGGCTCGATTCGTAATAAATAATCTTATTCTTAAACGCGGCAAGATCCGCATAGACAAAAGGCAGATCATCCATCGGCACCAGATCCCGCGGCTGAAGGGCCCGGCCGGAATGAATCTCTCCCTTCGCTCCGCGCCAGACAATCCCCGGAATTCCCGAAAGATCCGCGTCTGTTTTAAGAGCGCCTTCCTCCTGTGTTTTGCCGATCCATTGCTTCAGCAGGTTTCGGAAGGTTCCTTCCCCTTCGCCCTGCATAATTCCGTCTATAAACGGATTCTGCTTCAGAAACTGCTCACTTTCAAAGCTCACCTCCGGACCGCCGAGCCAGATGAGACAGTCGGGCAGAAGCAGTTTCAGAATCCGGGCGCATTCCTCAATCAGCGTGATATTCCATATATAACAGGAAAAAGCCAGAAGATCCGGCTTTTTCCTGTAAATTTCCTGTACAATTTCATCGCGGTGCTGATTGATTGTAAATTCGGCAATCTCAATGCAATCCGTATATTCCGACGCATACTGACGCAGGGAATTCAGTGCCAGATTAGAATGGATATATTTTGTATTTACCGCTGTAAGAAGTATTTCTGGTTTTCTCATGTCCTTATAAAACCCGGATACGGGACGGCCGTCCCCGGCCGAAGTCATCCGTCAGTCACAGCACCATCTTTGCACATCCATAAATGCCGGCATCGTTGCCGAGTGTCGCGAGCGCGAATACGGTATCCTTGCAGGCTGAGAATGCATACTGCCGATAATATTTCTGGATATAGTCCAGAAGTACCGGACCTGCCTTGGAAACACCGCCGCCGATCACGATTATCTGCGGATCCGTCACACAGGCAAATACAGCCAGCGCCTTGCCGAGATATTTTCCAAAGCGTTCCGCGACACGAATCGCCAGCGCATCGCCGGCCTTGACTGCGTCAAAAACGGTCCTGGCGGAAACCTCACCGCTTCTTAAGGAGGACGCTTCGTCGGAGGATGCCAGTTCTTCCTTTGCCAGGCGTACAATACCGGTCGCCGATGCCACCTGCTCCAGGCAGCCGCAGTTTCCGCAGTTGCACGGGTCTGTGATGGCATCTTCCGCATGGGAATGTCCGATCTCGCCTCCGGCGCCGTGAGATCCGGTCACAATCTTTCCATCCACAATGATGCCGCCGCCGATGCCGGTTCCCAGGGTTACCAGGATCAGGTCTTTATAGCCCTCGCCTCCGCCTTTCCAGCATTCTCCAAGTGCCGCCACGTTTGCATCATTTCCGGCCTTTGTGTGGATGCCTGTCATTTCTTCCATCTCTTTAACGATATTTACCTTGCCCCAGTGAAGGTTGACCGCTACCGGAACGATGCCGGATTCGCCGACCGGTCCCGGAACACCGATCCCGATGCCGGCGATCTCTTCCTTTCTCAGTCCTCTATCAGACATCTTCGTAAGCACCGCCTGTGCCGCATCCGGAAGAATGTATTTTCCGTTTTCTTCCGTACGAGTCTTGATCTCCCACTTATCCAGGACATTCCCTGCCCTGTCAAAGAGCCCGAGTTTAATCGTCGTCCCTCCGACATCAATTCCAAAACAATAGTTTTTAACCTTCTCCGCTGCCATGAAATCATTCCTCCGTGTGTTTTTTCATATTTCTCATAAGCGACTGCTGAACCCGGTTGTAAAGTTCCTGCGCCGCGTTATACCCCATCTTCTTCTGTCTGTGGTTGACGGCGGCTGCCTCCACGATGACAGCCAGATTACGGCCCGGGCGGATCGGAAGGGAATGGCATACAACCTTATTTCCAAGGAATTCCGTGTATTCCTCTTCCAGTCCAAGGCGGTCATATTCCTTATTTCTGTCCCACTCTTCAAGCTTGATAACCAGATCGATATTTCCGGTATCCTTCACACTTTCAACACCGAACAGCGTCTTGACATCAATAATACCGATGCCCCGAAGCTCAATGAAATGCCTTGTGATGTCCGGAGCCGAACCTACCAGCGTTTCATCGCTGACCTTCCGGATTTCCACTACGTCATCGGTGATCAGACGATGCCCCCGCTTTACCAGCTCCAGCGCCGCCTCGCTTTTGCCGATACCGCTCTCGCCCATAATCAGTATGCCTTCGCCGTACACATCAACCAGCACTCCGTGAATGGAAATGCAGGGTGCCAGTTCGACGTTCAGCCAGCGGATAAGTTCCGCCATAAAAGCACTCGTAGCCCGGTTTGTCATAAAGATCGGAATCATATACCGGCGGGCCAGCTCCAGCATGTCCGGATCCGGAGTCGTCATGGTCGTATAGATAAGACACGGAATCTGATAGGAGAGAAGAAGTTCATATATTTTGAGTTTCTCTTCCCGTGTCATATGTTCAAGATACGTATACTCGACATATCCGATGATCTGTACACGGTCTGCATCAAAATGATCAAAATATCCTGTCAGCTGAAGGGCAGGACGGTTTACCTCTGTGGTGATGATTTTATATTTTGAGATGTCGATTTCCGGAGTAATACACTCCAGTTTCATTTTTTCCGCCATCTTCGATAAAGCTACACTTGTTGCCATCCCGGATCCCCCCTTGCGCAGCCGCATGGCTGCTGAAAACCTTTTTTTGTCCTGCGGACAGAATGCCCGGTCAAAATCCATTCATACCGGACATCAGTAAGAGAATAACATCTGCGAGTCTATTTTTCAATGTTTGGCAGGATGAAAATACTGATAGACAGCCAATGCACTGGCAGCATTCATGGAAGGAACCGCCTTCAGTTCCTCCTGGGAGGCATCGCGGATGGATTCCGGCGATCCGAAGGCTCTCAGCAATGCTTTTCTCCTGGTTTCTCCAATTCCCGGAATGTCATCCAGCACGGAATGAACCTGTGCCTTACCGCGCAAAGAGCGATGATATTCAATGGCGAAACGGTGGGCTTCGTCCTGTACACGTGTAATCAGTTTGAATCCTTCGGAGCGGTCATCCATCGGAACCTCCGCATTGTGATAGTAAAGCCCCCGGGTCCGGTGGAAGTCATCCTTCACCATACCGCATACCGGAATATCCAGCCCCAGGTTCTTCATTACGCGTTCACCCACATTGACCTGTCCTTTGCCTCCATCCATCATGATCAGATCCGGAAAAACACTGAATTTCCCCAGTTCCTGATCCATGGCTTTCTCCTCGAGCACCTTCTGCTCCTCCAGACCGTGAGAAAAACGGCGCGTCAGCACTTCCTCCAGACTGGCATAATCGTTCGGTCCCTGAACGGTGCGGATCTTAAATTTGCGGTAATCACTGTTTTTCGGTTTTCCATGCTCAAAGACAACCATGGAGCCAACGGACTCAACGCCGCTGGTGTTGGAAATATCATACGCCTCGATCCGGTTGATGTGCTGCATACCCAGCAGACCGGCTATTTCCTTCATAGCTCCAATGGTACGGCCTTCCTCCCGTTTCATCCGCTCGCGATCCTGTGTCAGGACAATGCGGGCATTCTCGGCTGCCATCTCCAGAAGCTTTTCCTTGGTCCCCTTGCGGGGCACTTTGATGTAGACACGGCTGCCGCGCTTTTGTGTCAGCCACTGCTCCAGAAGTTCCTGCTCATCCACCTCCGCCTCCAGCATGATTTCCCGCGGGATAAACGGCGTACCCGAATAAAACTGGCGCATAAAGGATCCGATCACCTTCGACTTGTCATCATCCAGCCCGATTCTGAGCATAAAATGGTCGCGCCCGATAATACGTCCGCCCCGCACAAAGAAAATCTGAACAATCGCATCCTTTCCATCCATGGCACAGGCGATCACGTCACGGTCCTCTCCGTCTTCGCTGGTGATCTTCTGATGCTGTGCCACATGACGCACACTCCCGAGAAGATCCCGGTACTCCGCTGCCTTCTCAAAGTCCAGTGTATCCGATGCTTCTTTCATTTTCTGCTGCAGCATTTCAATGACGGGATCGAAATTTCCATTCAGAAAGTTCAGGGCCTCATCCACATTTTTCCGATATTCTTCCTGGCTGACATAACCCTGGCACGGGGCATCGCACTGCCGGATGTGGTAGTTCAGGCACGGCCTGTCTTTTCCGATTTCCTTCGGAAGTGACCGGGTACAGCTGCGGATATGATAAATGCGGCGGATCAGATCGATCGTATCCCGCACTGCGAAGGCACTGGAAAAAGGTCCGAAATACCGTGACTTATCCCGCTTCATCTGACGGGTCAGCAGGATCCGCGGATACGGCTCTCCCGTGGTTACTTTTATATAAGGATAGGTCTTATCATCGGTCAGCATGGTATTATACTTCGGCCGGTGTTCCTTAATTAGATTGTTTTCCAAAACCAGCGCTTCCAGCTCGGAATCTGTCACAATATATTCAAACCGGCGGATGCGGGATACCATCTGCTCAATTTTAGGACTGCGTTTATACCCCTTCTGAAAATACTGATGTACGCGGTTATAAAGAACTCTTGCCTTGCCCACATAGATAATGGCGTCCGCGGCATCGTGCATCAGATAAACGCCGGGTTTTTTCGGGAGCTTTTTCAGTTCCTCCTCGATAATAAAGCCGCTGTTGACATTTAATTCTCCGTCATTGCCGTCATTCGAATAGTCCTGAGGCATACTTTCTCCTTTTCATAAGTTATAAAAAAACCGGCGGCAGCCGTAAGGGATACTCAACGGACTGTCAGCCGGTTTATAAAAACTAATGTTATTCATTAACCTGTCCAAGCCGCTGTGCCAGGCTGTTCTCTCTCGTATCGAAAAGCTTGTCGACAAACATCTGCACGGCAATACTCATCAGAATTCCGCAGGAAACATCGACGACCGAATGCTGTTTCAGGAACATCGTTGAAAGAATGATCAGCACCGACAGTACGGCAGTTCCCAGTTCAACCCACCTGTGTTTCTGCAGGATCGTGCTTCGGCGAATGGCATACAGCATGATCAATGTGTTAAAAACATGAATGCTTGGCAGAACATTCGTTGGCGTGTCCGTTTTGTACAGCTTTTGAACCAGCCAGGTGCAGAAGTTATGGTGTGCAAAGGAGGTCGGCCGAAGTTCCAGCCGGTTCGGAAAGATACAGCTGACAATCAGGAAAACCGTCATTCCGATGCAGAGAGCGGATACAAGCTTATCGTAATCCCGCTGGCTTTCCTTAAAGATAAACCAGCACACCCCTGCGCCGATGTAGAAAAACCACAGATAGTACGGAATAACAAAGTACTCATTGAACGGGATCATATCATCAATCACGCTGTGAATAACATGATAATGTCTGTGGGAAGCACTCTCCAGCGCTGAAAAGCCAACCAGATAAAACATCAGGTATGCCACAAACAGCAGGTAATGCTTATATTTTTCATAATACTTTCTGGCAGTAGAATTTTTCTTCACTCTCAACACCCTTTATATCAGAGAATAATTTTATGATTACCGTGTCAAATGTCCGCCGCCACGCATGCTTGCATGCGAGTGGTGGCAGGACTTATTGACACGCCCCACATGAGGCATGAAGTGGCGCGAAAGCGTCACGAGAATGCCGA
>ONLK01000012.1:0-33962 GCA_900318615.1 uncultured Eubacteriales bacterium | reverse complement strand
GAATGCCGAATGTGGCAGCGTGGTGGGAGTTGCGGAGCAACGAAACCACGCGTAATCATAAATGAGTGGCAAAAGGTACTTTTGACACTCATATCATTTTATCATTCAAAAACCATTTCTTCCGGATGATAAATATAACACATTTTCTCCACAATTCAATACAGAGCGGAGAAAATATTCATTCCTTATTTTGAACTGTTTCGGCTGTTTCTGCCATATCGCCGTTTTGCACTGCCGTGTCGCTGGCCTGCACCGCCGCTGCCGTATCGCCGTTTTGCGCCGCTTCCGTATCGCCGGCTTGCGCTGCCGCTTGTGCGGGAAGCGGTTTTTCATGGATCCTTCCCTTTTCCGCTGTTTCCGCCGCACCGTCACTGCCCTCCACGCGGTGGAAAATCTCCATGAATTCCTTTCCGGTGATGGTTTCTCTTTCATAGAGATAAGAAGCGAGCTCATCCAGCGTTTTGCGGTGTTCTCCAAGCATGTGCTTCGCTTCCTCATAGGCGTCATGAAGGATGCGCATTACCTCGCGGTCAACCCCGGCTGCTGTTTCATCCGAACAGTTCATAACAATATGACCGTTGTCAAGATACTGATTTTCCGGGCTTTCCAGGTTCATCAGCCCGAATTCCTCCGACATGCCGTACTGGGCAATCATGGCCCTGGCCACCCTGGTCGCCTGCTGAATATCGTTGGAAGCGCCGGTTGTTATCGTATCAAACACGATTTCCTCCGCTGCACGGCCGGCCACATATTCAACCAGCATCGCCTTCAGTTCTTTTTCCGTGTTCAGATACTTTTCTTCCTCCGGAACGTTCATCACATACCCCAGAGCCCCCATCGTGCGGGGGATAATCGTAATTTTCTGTACGGGTTCGGAATCCTTCTGCAGCGCGGAAACAAGGGCATGTCCGATTTCATGGTAGGAGACAATTCTGCGCTCTTCCTGGCTCAGAACCCGGTCCTTCTTCTCCTTGCCTACCAGAACAACCTCCACGGCTTCCATAAGATCGGTCTGGGACACCAGGTTCCGTCCCTTCTTTACCGCCAGAATAGCCGCCTCATTGATCATGTTGGCAAGATCAGCTCCGACAGCGCCTGAAGTTGCCAGCGCAAGGGCATGAAAATCAACCGTATCGTCAAGGCGGACATTTTTGGCATGAACCTTCAAAATAGCCTCACGGCCCTTCAGGTCCGGTTTATCTACAATAACGCGGCGGTCGAAACGGCCCGGGCGAAGCAGCGCCGGATCCAGCACTTCCGGCCGGTTGGTTGCTGCCAGGATGAGAATACCCTTCGACGGATCAAATCCATCCATCTCCGCCAGCAGCTGGTTGAGCGTCTGCTCCCGCTCATCGTTGCCGCCGCCCCAGCGGCTGTCACGACTCTTGCCGATGGCATCAATTTCATCGATAAAAATGATGCAGGGGGCATTTTTCTTGGCTTCCTCAAAAAGATCACGGACACGGGAAGCGCCGACGCCGACGAACATTTCCACGAAATCAGATCCGGACAGAGAATAGAACGGGCAATGTGCCTCGCCGGCTACAGCGCGTGCCAGCAGGGTCTTTCCGGTTCCGGGCGGACCTACCAGCAGGCATCCCTTCGGAAGCTTTGCGCCGATTCTCGCGTACTTTCCCGGATTTTCAAGGAAATCGACCACTTCCTGCAGGGACTCTTTAGCCTCATCCTCACCGGCAACATCGCGGAATGTAATTCCGGTTTCCTTCTGGACATATTCCTTTGCCCGGCTCTTTCCGACGCCCATCATATTGTTTGAGCCGTATAACCGCCTCATGCCTGCGTACAGCAGGAGCCAGACAATGACCAGCGGAGCAAACGAAATAACAATATTCCAGAAGATATTGGACGCGGTGTCCGGAATTTCTTCCTTAAATTCAACTCCTGCTGCCTCCAGCCTGCTTACCAGGTTCGGGTCATTGATCACGCCGGTATACAATTCTACATTGGCGCCGGAAAAAGGCTGCTCCTTCGGCGTAATGGTAATGCGGGATGCGCCAATCTCCACCTTTTCCACGTCCCCTTTGGCCAGCATGGAAAGAAATTCATTGTAGGTTATTTCCGTTGTCGTGGAATTTTTGGAAACGCTTTCTACGATTCCCATAATCATCAGGGTAATCAGCGTAACCATCAGGAAAATAAGCAGGCCTGAATGGCCTTTATTCCCGTTCTGTGAATTATTCGAGCCGCGATGATCCCGCTCATCATTGTTATGATAATCACTCATATGTGACAGCATCCTCTCCGGGACACGCGAAGAGCAGTAATTCCGCTCCCATTCTTTAAGCATCGTCCCTTACTGCCGGTCATTTTCCCGGACCCAGTATTTTAATCATTATAATAAAAGGGGAATTATAATTCAAGCAAAGCATTTTCCTAAAAAACCTTAAAAAATAAAGCAGAGTGAGTATTCAAAAATGACCTCTTTTATTTTATAATGTAATATCGTGTAGTTTTTCAGGTGTTTTCAGATTGGATCCGGCATCGGACTTCCAGGAGGGAGCGTATGGCAGTTAAATATGTATTTGTTACGGGCGGAGTTGTTTCCGGACTTGGAAAGGGTATCACAGCCTCATCTCTGGGACGGCTCCTGAAGGCAAGGGGCTATAAGGTCACCATGCAGAAATTTGATCCTTATATTAATATCGACCCCGGTACGATGAACCCTATCCAGCACGGTGAAGTTTTTGTGACCGATGACGGTGCCGAGACAGACCTTGATCTCGGCCACTATGAACGCTTTATCGATGAAAGCCTCACCAAGCGTTCCAATGTGACAACCGGCAAAATATACTGGTCCGTTCTTCACAAGGAGCGCCGCGGTGATTATGGCGGCGGTACGGTTCAGGTTATTCCTCACATTACCAATGAAATTAAGGACCGTTTTTACCGTGACAGTGAGCCGACGGATAAAACCAGCATTGCCATTATTGAAGTGGGCGGCACGGTCGGAGATATTGAAAGTCAGCCATTTCTGGAGGCGATCCGCCAGTTCCAGCACGAAGTCGGCCATGAAAATGCCATTATGCTTCATGTCACGCTGATCCCGTATCTGAAGGCTTCCGGAGAGCTGAAAACCAAACCGACACAGGCAAGCGTTAAACAGCTGGAGGGAATGGGACTGTGGCCGGACATTCTGGTCTGCCGCAGTGAACTTCCGCTGCCGCAGCAGCTGAAAGAAAAAATTGCATTGTTCTGCAATGTTCCGGTTTCTCACGTCCTTCAGAATCTGAATGTGGAGTATCTGTACGAGGCTCCGCTGGCAATGGAAAACGAACGCCTGGCGCAGGTTGCCTGCGAATGTCTGCATTTGCCCTGCCCGGAACCGGATCTGGCCGACTGGAAGGCAATGGTCAACCGGCTGCGTCATCCGACCCGGGATGTTACGGTTGCTCTGGTCGGCAAATATACACAGCTGCATGATGCCTATATCAGCGTTGTAGAAGCCTTGAAACACGGCGGTATTGATGCGCTGGCCACCGTTCATATCAAGTGGATTGATTCTGAGCTGCTCAATCCTTCCAACGTTGAGAAGGAGCTGTCTGACGTTGACGGTATTCTGGTGCCCGGCGGCTTCGGTGACCGCGGTATCGAGGGCATGATTACCGCCATCCGCTACGCCCGCGAAAAGAAGGTTCCATTCCTTGGACTGTGCCTGGGCATGCAGCTGGCGATGGTTGAATTTGCCCGCCATGCCATCGGCTGGGAAGATGCAAACAGTATCGAGTTTAATCCCCGCACGGCTCATCCGGTCATTGCGCTGATGCCGGATCAGAACGGTGTAACCGATATCGGCGGAACTTTAAGGCTGGGCGCTTATCCGTGCGTTCTTGATCCGGATTCTCTGGCATGCCGGCTGTATGGCCGGACAGATATCAGCGAACGCCACAGACACCGTTATGAAGTAAACAATGACTTCCGCGGAGACTTCCTTGCGAACGGTATGACGCTTTCCGGTCTTTCTCCGGACGGCAGAATTGTCGAGATGATCGAGCTGAAGGATCATCCGTTCTTCATAGGAACCCAGGCGCATCCTGAGCTGAAGTCAAGGCCCAACCGCCCGCATCCGCTGTTCCATGGGTTCGTGCAGGCCGCGCTGGCGCATCAGAATGAACGTCAGAATAATCAGTAAACTCCGGAAAAATCAGAAACAAGCGCCGCCGGGCGCATAGCGAAAAGCGTATCCGCAGACTGCGGATACGCTTTTCTGATGTAAGGTGTTTTATCATCCTTACTTGTTTTTTCTTTTTATTTTCCTTCTTCTGCCCACTGTCTTTTGCGAAGTGCTACGAAATCTTTGATGATCTCAACGGCTCCTTCATAACCTATGGCACCCGAATCAAGGGTGAGCTGATAGCTGGAGGCAGCGCCCCATTTCTTTTCTGTCTGGAAATTGTAGAAGTTCGCACGTTTCTTGTCCGCCTTGATAATCATGTCCTTCGCCTTATCGGGCGAAATTTTTTCATATTCGGCAACACGGGCTGCTCTTTTATTGATGTCCGCCTGAATAAAAACAGTTACCAGACGGCTGTAGTCGCGCAGCACATAATCGGCTCCGCGCCCGACGATGACGCAGTCTCCTGTCTCCTGCAGTTTTCGGATCGCATCAAACTGAGACTGATAAATCTGCTGGCTGAGAGAAGAACCTATATAGTTCATGGACGGATAAACATCCATAACGATGGAATAAAGAAGGCTGTTGGTTGGCGTTTCATCGTAGGATTCCAGGACCTTTTCAGCTATTCCGCTGTTTTCTGCCTGCAGCTTTAAAAGCTCCTTGTCGTAAAGCTTGTATCCCAGCTCTTCCGCAAGCATTTTTCCGATTTCATGGCCGCCGCTTCCAAACTGACGTCCGATCGTAATAATTACCTTATCATCCATATACAGTCCCTCCTGCTTCCTTCAGTATTACCTGAACTGGTTATTGTTGACTATATTATAGCATAACTATCTGCATTATTTTATGCATTTTTTAAATTAAAATGTGAAATCATTCAATATCTGTTCCCATTTTGCGGTAATACCACTGTGTTTCAGAGCTGTCTTTTGTTCAGAAGTATGCAGTTCCAGGACTCTGGAACATTCTCAGCAGATAAATACTCTTCCGCCGGAACAGCAGGTACACACAAGGCTGGCCAATGCCATGTTGCGGCAGTAATCCGCTCCATCCAGCGGGCTGCCGTACTCCCTTCCGACTCCGCGATACCAGCTGGCGCCGCCATTCTCAAGCTGCGAAGCCAGTTCCCGGTACTGCACATTGCCCGGCTCCAGGTTTGAAGCCTGCCACGCATGCTGCCGGGCAGTCTCAATATTTCCGGCCTGCTCGTTTGCCACTGCGCTGAAAAAATACCACCGGGCTGTGCGGTTTTTAATATCCTTCAGTACATTCAGGGCTTCTCTGTAATGTCCGCTGTTAATATAGTTTGCAGCGGCCTGCATGCGCAGGTCATCCGGGGAATCTCCGGACGTCTGCCGGCTTCCGAACGGATCGCCGCCGTAGCCCGTGTACCCGCCATAATCCCTTCGCCTGCCGTCAGAAGTGTATCCGCCGGTGTATCCCATCTCGCGATCCTTCATGATCTGATCGTAGGCCTGCTGCACTTCCTTGAATTTTTCGGCGGCTGCCTCTTTGTTCGGATTATTGATATTTGCGTCCGGATGATATTTCCGGATCAGCGTTCGGTATGCCTTTTTAATTTCCTCATCTGACGCGTTCTCCGGAACGCCCAGCACATCATATGGATTTCTCATCGTCTTCCGCTTTTTCTTTTTTTCTATCTTCCATTATTTTACGGTATTTTACCCACACGCCTGAATATAAAATATTTCGCAGAATTTCCGTATTTTTCAGCACCGGCAGTCTCTCAAAGGATCTTGCCGCATAGGCCATTTCTCTCACCATAAGCTCCTTAGCACGGCTGTCAAAATGCTCCGGATCCTGGCTTCGTACGGGAAGGAGAATGTTGTAAGATCCCTTTCTCTCGTCTTTTTCGATATCATCGAAGGCATCCATCAGATAAATGAATTTTCCAAGATGAAATCCGAGCTGATAAAGATCCCGGTTCCAGGGTTCCTCCTCCTTCCAGATGAATATTTCCCCCAGAAACGCTCCTGTCCGTCCTGACACCCGATCCATATCCGGGCTTTTCTTCTTCTCCTGTGCTTTCAGTATCTCCAGATTTTTTTCAAGCGCCTTCGCCTGACGGAAATACTGCCTGCGCAGTTTTTTATAATCACCGTAAAGATCAAGTGCCAGTGCACGCGCTGCAAAATTCCGGTCGTCGTTCCAGTCATCCATCGCTTTCTGATAAGAAAGCAGGATCGTCATGTCCGCGGCATAATCCGCTGCTTCACTGTATGTCTCTCTGTGTTTTGGCGCGGGGTGCACCGCGCATCGTCTCTCCCGGCTCTGCTCGTCCAGCTCATAGAGCGAAGTCAGAAGGACCGACAGAAAAGTCATATCATAACTTAGCTGAAGCTGACCGATACGCCCGTACTTTTTGTGAAGAACATGGCACAGAGCACAGTAATACGCACGGTAAGCTTCATATTCCTTAACCTTCAGTTCTCCCTGATTGATCGTAATATATCCAAACACTGTTTCAGCTCTTTTTCGCAAATTCCGTCCTGCACTTCGGGCAGGTTACCATGATCTTACCCTTTCCCCGCGGAATACGAATCTTTTGTCCGCAGTTCGGACATCTGTAAATATGATAGCTTCGAAGCTGTCTGAATTCCGAAGTTTTATTCCGGAAGAAGTCTGCGGCTTTATTTCTCCAGCCGAGGAACCGGCTGTTTTCGGATGATCTTGCCGCAACATTCCGCGAAAACATCCTGAATATGGCGTAGATCAGGATTGCATAAACCAGAAAGGAAACTCCGTTGTTCCGTATAAACAGGTTTAATACAATGAACGCAAATGAAGCATAGATCAGAAATTTGTTTAAGCTGTCCGTTCCATAGCGGCCATACATAAAGTTCTGGAACTTATCTTTCATAATTACCGTAACCTCCGTTTCTGATGATATCAGATGGTATTGATGCTGATAACAACAGAGTAGCCCCCACGTTGTTTAATGTCAATTTATCCGGCTCAGTTTTCATCAAATTTTCACTTCCCGATTTCCGGGAACTGCGCAAATGCCTCGAAAAGCTGCTCCTGTACCTCAATATGAAATTTTCCGCCCATCAATTCCGTAAGACTTTTTGCAATTGAAAGTCCCAGACCGCTTCCTTCCTGTGAGCGGCTTTCATCTCCGCGCACAAATCTTTCCTGCAGCTGCTGCGCTGTCGCTTTAATCGGGCTGGCGGGCAGATTCCTGAAAATAATTACCACCTGCCCGTTTCCTTCACGTTTTACAATCGCGTACACCGTACTTCCCTCCCGGGCATATTTGGCAATGTTGCTCAGAAGATTTTCAAAAACGCGCCACAGCAAACCTCCGTCCGCCATAATCCATACGGGTGTCTTTTCAAGCTCCATCTTCAGCTTCAGTTTTTTCTCCTCCAGCCGGTCCTCAAACTCTCCGCAGGCCTGCTGCAGGAACATCTGGAGCTGCATTTTTACAGGGTGTGCCTCCACATTCCCGGAACTTATCTTGCTGATTTCAATCAGATCCTCCGTAAGTATTTTCAGCCTCTGACTTTTACTGTCGAGAACCCGTATATACTCCTGTGCCTTTTCATTGGGAATATTTTCCCGCTTCATAAGGTCAACATAATTGATAATGGAGGTCAGCGGTGTCTTAAGATCGTGCGAAACATTTGTGATCAGTTCAGCCCGAAGGCGCTCATTTTTCAGCATGTCCTCCACTGCCTTCTGAAGTCCGTCTCCCATCTCGTTCACCGCAATGGCCATCTCCCGGCTGCTTCCGGTAAGTACATCGGCGTTGATCCGGTAATCCAGTTTTCCCCTGGAAATCTGATTTAATCCTTCCCGTACGTTTTCATCGCCTACCGCGTCCCGCATCAGATAAAGCAGCACCGCCAGATCCATGACAATGGCCATGATCATGCCCGGCACATGCAAAGAGCTGACGAAAATGATGTTCAGAATGACGAATGCAGTAAATCCGCCCAGAAGCCGCTGAGATCTTTTTCTGGCATTGTATACCTGTGCCGTGCCGAGTAAAACTTCACTGATGACCGAATTGCTCCAGAGTGTATGCGCTTTATGGCGGCGCAGAAGGCTCATGAGCGCATGAAAGGCCGTCATGTAAATCAGTATGCCGAAGGCGGAGGCCACCCAGGCAAAATACCCGCTGTCGATGGAGATTTTCCGCAGGATATAGGGACAAATCAGAAACAGGCAGGTGAGAAATATCAGCATCAGTCCGGCTGCGATCTCTGTAGGTATCTGGTCAAACCGCGTAAGCTGTACCTGTCCGTTCTTTTCTGGACGGCCTGTTGTGCAGGCGGAAACAGACAATAAAATGACAAGACAGACGGCACAGGCAATGCCGGCACCCATCGCTCCCATTACCCGCGGGCGAATGGTTCTCATATTTTTCCAGGCGCTGTTCAATTTGTCTCCCACGGGAAAATCAGGATCAAACGCTATCAGAACTTTCTCGTTGGACCCCACAAAACGATTTTTTATAAAAAACTGACCGGCCTTTTCATTCAGTACATAGTCATTGTCCGCCGTCATAATGTTGAATTTCCGCTCACCGGCAAACAGAAATGTCAGCGACTCTTTCTCCCGGACAGCCGCCCGCGCACTGGCATAGCTGGAAACATCCATGTTGGTATAATGCTGTTTGGTGCTTGTGTTTTCAATATAATAGTAAATATTGCCGGGAGCATCGGGACTGTTTTCGCTGTTTTCAGCTGAGTGATCCTGCCTGTACTGATCATAGCGCTGTACGACACTCCTCGCCGTATCGCACAGATCCTCATAATATTCAATAATCGTTGAAGCAGGATCAACGTTCAGCGTAGCATAGTCCACAAGCCGGACTCCGGACACGGTATCCACCGTCTCGTACTTTCCTTCCGTCTGCAGAAGCTGCTGGCCAATCTGATCTTCCGCCGAACCATAGGTGGAAATCAGACGGCTGATCAGTCTCTCCATCCGTTCACGTCCGTCCTTGTCAAAGGCTATCAGATTACGGATGGTATAGGAGGTATTCAGGTTTGAACTCGCTTCGTCCAGCTGCCCGGTAACATACTGACGTATGTCAATCGTGCGGCTGTCGTTAAAGCTTCCATCCTGCTCGAACAGTTCCTGATCCTGCGAATAGGCGGTTTTACTGCGGATTATATCGTCAGCCGTTATAAAAAAAAGATCAGTCTCCTCAAAATGGCGCCCCATTTCTCCGAGACTGTACCCCTGCCTGTTCATATTATATAAACCGGCCAGACATAAAACAAGAAGTCCTGCCAGCAGGCCCTGCATGATATAAAGGACTGTTTTTGTATTTTGCCGGTACCATTTCTTATTCTTCATAATGCATCCTGAGCGTTCAAAATCATGAAGATTGACTGACATGTACCATGTCAGTCAATGCTCTCGATTTTATAACCGATCCCCCACAGAACTTTCAGATACTTCGGGTTTTTCGGATCAATTTCGATTTTCTCACGAATATGACGGATATGGACCGTTACCGTATTATCCGCATAAAAAGCTTCCTCATTCCAGATTTTTTCATAAATCTCATCGATGGAGAATACCTTGCCCTTGTTCTGTATAAGAAGCAGCAGGATGTTGTACTCGATTCTCGTCAGACGGACCGGCTCTCCATCCACCGTTACTTCCTTGCGGTCATCATTGACAACCAGACCGCCGGTTCTGTAAATGTGCTCGCTGGACTTGTCATCCTGCATGGTTCCCAGCGTCGTATACCGCCGCAGCTGGCTTTTTACACGGGCGACCAGCTCCAGCGGATTGAACGGCTTGGTAACATAGTCGTCCGCCCCGACGTTCAACCCGAGGATTTTGTCGCTGTCCTGTGACTTGGCTGACAAAACAATGATCGGAATACTGCTGGTTTTTCTGATTTCCATCATGGTGTGGATTCCATCCATCTCCGGCATCATCAGATCAAGGACAATCAGATGCACATCTTCTTTTTTCAGTACATCCAGCGCCTCCCTGCCATTGTATGCCTTCAGCACCTTATAGCCCTCCTGCTGCAGATAGATATCGATGGCATCTACGATTTCATGGTCATCGTCGCACACCAGAATAGTATACATAAAAACCTCCTTTACGCTGCGTGTCCGGGCTTCCTGATCAGAATGCCTGAACCACGTACATCATATTCGTCATATTCCCTTTTCCGCGCACCTTGTTTGTCGCGGGATCGCCCGCCGTAACAACAACCATGTCGCCCGGTTTTACCTTCTTTTCACGTTTTACCACATAAAGTGCATGGCTTACGATATTTTCCGTTGAATCTTCCTGGTATCCCATCAGCGGCGTTACGCCCCAGTCAATCTGCATCCGGCGGCAGGCACGCTCATTCGGCGTCACCGCATAAATCGGAACCGACGGCCTGAAATTGCACAGAAGGCGGGGGGTCTGCCCGGACATGGTCGGCGTCACAATGCATTTTGCTTCAACATGGACGGAAGTTTGAACGGCGGCAACACCGACAGCGCTGGAAACATTGGCCTCTCCTTCCAGTTCGGAAAAATTCGGTATCTTGTATTTCTGATGTTCTTCCGTAAACTCCGCAATCGCGGACATGGTCTTCAGCGCTTCTACCGGATACCTGCCGTTGGCCGTCTCCCCGGACAGCATGATGGCATCCGTACTCTGTATCACCGCGTTTGACACATCACTGACCTCCGCTCTGGTCGGGCGCGGATTACGGATCATGGAATCGAGCATCTGTGTTGCCACAATGACCGGTTTATAGTGAGCGTTCACCTTACTGATAATTGTGCGCTGCCAGTACGGAACCTCCTCCGCCGGGATTTCGACTCCCATATCTCCGCGGGCAACCATGACTCCATCCGCCGCGTCAATAATCTCGTCGATGTTATTAAGACCTTCCCGGTTTTCAACCTTGGCGATGACATCAATATCCTCGGCATCGTTTTCCTTCAGTATTTTCCGGATTTCATTGATCGCCGCCGCATTGCGGACAAACGACGCGGCAATAAAATCGATTCCCTGTTCAATACCGAATTTTATATCCTCTCTGTCCTTGTCCGTGATTGGCGGCAGATTAACCTTCACGCCAGGCAGATTAATTCCCTTCCGCTCTCCGAGTTCTCCGCCATTGTCTACACGGCAGACAACATCGCGCGCGCCGATCTGCTCCACGGTCATTTCAATCAGGCCGTCATCAATCAGTACGCGGTCACCGATATTCAGATCACGCGGAAGGTCCGCGTAGGTCTGGGAGACGCGCGTCGAATCACCCACAATCTCCTCCGTTGTGAGTGTAAAGATCTGGCCTTCTTCCAGCGTAACCTTTTTCCCGTCCTTCAGAACTCCTGTACGTATTTCCGGACCCTTCGTATCCAGCAGAATAGCTGTCGGTTTTTTCAGCTCTCTGCGAAGCTTCTTCAGCTTATCCATTCGCTCCTTCTGTTCCTCATGGGTTCCGTGTGAGAAGTTAAATCTGGCTACATCCATTCCGTTTTCGATCAGGGCTTTCATTACGGCCGGATCATCACTGGCCGGGCCCAGTGTGCATATTATTTTTGTACGTCTCATGAACAGTTCTCTCTCCTGTGGGCAGTTTAAATGCCTCCTGATAAACTTAGGTAACATATTTATTATAAAATAAACCACTGCCCATATCAAGCACCGGTCTGTTCTTGCGGGAATTCCTCCAACTATGTATAATGATGGTGGCAGCTCTCAAAGCCATCCCCTGCAGAGGCTGTCAGCAATTATAATACACAGGACAGGGATAAAAAATCCGAAAGGAACTCTTAAAATGTCTGAAGGAATTACGAAAGAAGCAGTTTCAGAAGCAGTTTCAGCACCCGCCGCCGGGGCTGTTCCGGAAACGGGCAAAGAAAAAGAGGAAAAAAAGGTACGAAAGAAACAGCACCCGGACCGTATGTCCGGAATTCTGGTTCACCCTACTTCTTTTCCTTCTCCGTACGGTATCGGAGATCTCGGAAAAGGGGCCTTCGATTTCATTGATTTTCTGTATGAAACAGCGCAATCCTTATGGCAGGTTCTGCCGCTCGGCCCGACCGGGTACGGTGATTCGCCCTACCAGGGGCCGTCCGCTTTTGCGGGACAGACGCTGATCATCAGTCCCGACGAACTGAAAAAAATCGGCCTTCTGACCGATGAGGATCTGAAAGATATTCCAAAGTGGAATAACCGCCGCGTGGATTACGGAGCTGTCATCCAGTATAAGGAAAAGCTTTTCCGGATTGCCTTCGGGCGTTTTCATCACACACCGGATGCCGGTCTGCTGGACGATTTTGATGCTTTCTGTGATACGCAGCAATACTGGCTGGATGACTACTGCCTGTTTATGGCTCTGAAGAAGGAAAACGGCGGAAAATGCTGGCTTGACTGGGATAAGAAATTCCGCTCTCCCACACCGGCAGTTAAAAAAGAATGCCGCAAAAGACTGGCTGATGAAATTGAGTATTACGCATTTCTTCAGTTCATGTTTGAAAGGCAATGGGTAAACGTGCGGGAATATGCACACGAATATGGAATAAAAATCATCGGCGATGCGCCGATCTTTATGTCCCTGGACAGCTGCGACGTTTGGGCGAACAAGAAGTACTTCCAGCTTGATTCTACCGGACATCCGCTCAATGTTGCCGGAGTTCCGCCGGATTATTTCAGCGCAACCGGCCAGCTGTGGGGGAACCCTCTGTACGACTGGGATGCGCAGAAGGAAGACGGATATAAATGGTGGATTTTGCGCGTAAAGCGTCAGCTGGAGCTGGTTGATTATCTGCGCATCGACCATTTCCGCGGCTTTGACGCTTACTGGTCCGTCCCGGCCGGCGAGGAAACCGCCATCAACGGACAGTGGGTGGATGGTCCTCAGCAGGATCTTTTTCTGGCACTCCAGAAAGCTCTCGGCCGTGATCTTCCTATTTTCGCGGAGGATCTGGGCGTGATCACGCCGGAAGTAGAGCAGCTTCGTGATATGTTCGGTTTCCCCGGAATGAAAGTACTCCAGTTCGGGTTCGGCGACATGAACGATACAACCTACATTCCGCATTTTTATACAACGCCAAACTGCATCTGCTACACCGGTACGCATGATAACGACACCACCATGGGCTGGTACGAAAAACAGCCTGAGATCGTCAAAGACCGGATTCGCTGCATGGGCAATACCGGGGGGGACCGGATCAGCTGGGATTTCATTCGCTTTGCGTTCGCTTCCATCGCTAAATATGCTATCTTCCCGATGCAGGATCTGATGTATCTCGGAAATGAGGACCGCATGAATACGCCGGGCGTTGCCGCAGCCAACTGGTGCTTCCGCTATACCAAAGATATGCTTTCGGAAGAAGACGCAAAATGGCTGAGGAAAACGACTGAGCTTTACGACAGGGATTAAGGAGGCTTTCTATGCTTCGCACGATTATCTGTGCCCTCTATGTGGTGATTGTTTTTATCATTTCCCTGCCGATTCTGGGGATCGAATGGCTGATCGCCAGGAAATGGCCGAACGCAGGTGACAGGAGCTTTCTGCATATCCTGCAGGGTTTCAGCCGCGGCCTTCTTTTTCTCTCAGGAGTGAAGCTAACCGTAAAAGGAAAAGAAAATATTCCGCCGGATGAACCGGTTCTCTATATCGGCAATCACCGGAGCCTTTTTGATCTGCCCCTGACCATCATTAACTGCCCGGGGCCCACCGGCTATATTGCCAAGAAGGAACTGGAGAAAGTACCGGTCCTGAACATCTGGATCCGGCGGCTGCACGGATACTTTATCGACCGGGAAGATGTGCGGAACGGACTGAAAGTAATCCTTGCTTCCATTGACCAGGTGAAAAACAATCATATCTCTATGTTTATTTTTCCGGAAGGAACAAGAAACAGGAATGCGGATGAAACCGAACTGCTGGAATTTCATGAAGGTTCCTTCAAGATCGCTACAAAAAGCGGCTGCCGGATTGTACCGGTCGCCATTTCCGGTTCTCAGGATATTTTTGAAGGTCATTTTCCGTATGTACATGCACGCCGCATTATTGTTGAATACGGAAATCCAATCGATCCAACGGAACTGACCGGCGATGATAAAAAATTTATCGGCAGATATGTCCGCAGTCTCCTGACCGGAATGCTGAAGAAAAATGAAAAGGAATTATAAGTCATAAGGGATAAACAAAGAAAAACAGGGCATATGCCCTGCTTTTCTTTGTTTATCCCTAAAAATTATAATAAACATTATACTATTCTGTCGTTTCCTCGGATGCCAATGCTTTTTGATACTCTTTCAGGATAATCTCCTGTATCTGTTCTCTGGTCTGTGAATTGATCGGATGAGCAATATCTCTGTACTCTCCGGTCGCTGTCTTCCGGCTCGGCATGGCTATGAACAAGCCCTTCTCGCCTTCAATTACTTTAATGTCATGTACCACAAATTCATCATCCAGTGTGATGGATACAATTGCTTTCATTTTGCCTTCCTTGGCTATTTTACGGATCCTCACATCTGTTATATTCATAGAGTACACCTTTCAGATAAAGATAACCACAAAAACATCAGCAGTTATTCCCTCATGTACAGCTTCACAATCGTGTCTTTGCGTCCCCGTCCATGCATCTGCACAAGACAGGTCTTTTATCATTCCTTCCTTTCTAAGTATTATTTTTGGCAGAAAACCGTACGTCAATGCACACAGCTATATTCAGAGGGTATATCTGTCGCCTGTTTCAATAACAATTTCAACACCGTTTTTACCGACATGCGAGGTGTTCGGGCGAATCGTATTATCACTTTCTACAATGCAGTTCTCCAGATACACATTGTCTCCCAGATATACACCATTCAGGAGAATAGAATTTTTTACGGTACATTTTTCCCCGATAAATACATTCTTGAAAATAATAGAATCTTCAACCTTGCCGTTGATAATCGAACCGCTTGAAATCAGACTGTTCTTTACCTCGCATCCCGGATTGTACTTTGCCGGCGGAAGATCATCCACCTTCGTGTAAACATTCGGATACTCACGGAAGAAGTAATTTCGGATTTCAGGTTTCAGAAAATCCATATTCGTCTGATAGTAGGATTCTACCGAGGCAATGTTGCTCCAATATGAATCCATCTTATATCCGTAGATCTTTTTGACATCTCTGTAACGGATCAGAATATCTCTGACAAAATCAAACCGGCCTTCCTCCCCGGCTTTTTCAATCAATTCGATCAGCTGACGCCTTCTGACGACATAGATACCGCATGAGACCGTCCGTGACATAGCCGCCATCGGCTTTTCCTCGAACTGTACAATTCTGTTATCTTCATCCATCTTAACAAGACCGAAGCGCGTGACGTCGACTTCATCCGGCATATCCCTGACGACAACCGTGATGTCCGCCTTTTTGTCGATATGATACTCTAGGATTTTGTTAAAATCAAGTTTATAAATTCCGTCACCCGAACAAATGATGACATAGGGCTCATGGCAGTCCTTCAACCAGGACAAATTCTGACAGATGGCATCTGCCGTGCCTCTGTACCAGAAACTGTTCTCCGGTGTCTGCATAGGCGGAAAAATGAAGAGACCACCCTGTTTTCTGCCGAAATCCCACCATTTGGATGAACTGAGGTGTTCATTCAGGGACCTGGAATTATACTGGGTAAGCACTGCCGCTTTCTGAATGTGCGAGTTAGCCAGACTGCTCAGAGCAAAATCAATGCTGCGGTAACTGCCGGCAATCGGCATGGCCGCAATGGCCCGCTTATTTGAAAGCTCCCGCATACGGTAGCTGTTGCCGCCGGCTAAAACAATCCCAACTGCTCTCATGACACAACACCTGCCTTATCTAAAGTTTCGCCGCTTTCAAGAGCCCCGTACGGATAATCCTCAGGCACGGTTTCGCCTGTTACAGCTGTATTTTTACCGATTCGTACGCCATCCGGAATTATTGTGTTCTCTCCGATCACAGCCAGCCCGTAGGCGTATATATTGGGTTTTTCCTTATTCGGTCTTTCCTCCCCGATACCTATCTGATCATTTTCCCCGACGGCCGCATCCTCGGCAATGATCGAACGCTCTACCACTGAATTTCTGCCGATGACCGTCCCCTGCATGATAATTGAATCACGGACAACAGCTCCTTCTTTTATAACAACGCCGGAGCCGATGATTGAATTTTCAACGGTCCCGTAAACTTCCGTTCCGTCACCGATCAGACTGCGGTTGATCCTTGCCGTGGATGCAATATACTGCGGAGGTATAATTTCATTTTTTGTATAAATTTTCCAGAACTCCTCGTACAGATTAAATTCCGGGATGATATCAATCAGTTCCATATTGGCCTGCCAGTAGCTGCCGAGTGTTCCGACATCCTTCCAGTACCCGTTGAATTCATAGGCAACGAGTTTTTCGCCCTTATCAAAACAGTAAGGAATCACATGCTTTCCGAAATCGCAGTTCGGCTGCTCTGCCAGAGCTTTCAGTGCCTCTTTCAGGCTCTTCCAGTTGAAAATGTAAATCCCCATGGAAGCCAGATTGCTCTTCGGATTCTCGGGTTTTTCCTGGAATTCTGTAATCTTTCCGCTTCCGTCCGTTACCACAATCCCAAAGCGGCTGGCTTCCTGCTGCGGAACCGGCATAACAGCGATGCTGACGTCCGCGTTATGCGCTTTGTGATAATCGAGCATGACTTCGTAATCCATTTTGTAGATATGGTCACCGGAAAGGATCAGTACATAGTCCGGATTATAATTCTCCATATACGCAAGATTCTGGTATATCGCGTTGGCGGTTCCGGTATACCATGATGTGTTCCCTGTTTTTTCGTACGGCGGAAGCACTGTAACACCGCCGACATTGCGATCAAGGTCCCAAGGAATACCGATCCCGATATGAGTATTCAGCCGGAGCGGCTGATACTGCGTAAGAACACCGACAGTATCTATCCCTGAGTTTATGCAATTGCTCAGGGGGAAATCGATGATACGATACTTTCCGCCGAATGCAACGGCTGGCTTTGCTACCTTTTCGGTAAGAACACCGAGGCGGCTGCCCTGACCACCTGCCAGAAGCATAGCGATCAACTCTTTTTTTACCACAGATATCACCTCAATCTACTGGATTTCTTTCTGTGGATTCATTATAACACAGTATCTTTCACTTGTGAACATTTTTAGATTATACCCTGATTTGTTTCCTCTTTTTGTGATAAAAATTTGAACATGTGCTCTTTCCGGGTGCGTTCGTATTGCTTTTTGTGTATTTTGTTTCATTTTTTGCATATTAATTTGTACATTATGTATTTCCACACGGTCCGGCTCCGGTTTTTCCTTCCCATTCGAAAAATTTACATCCTTTTTTTTTGACTGCATGGAGTGTATACTTTTGTATTATAAATGCTATGATATGAGCATGCTGGCAAAGCCGGCATAAATGTTTACTGAATAAAGGAGTACATGATGTACCAGGTTAATTTTAATCACCCCGTATGGGTCCATTTTATTGGAATCGGCGGGATCAGTATGAGCGGTCTGGCTCACATCCTTCTGGGCGCCGGCTTCAGGGTCACAGGGTCTGATAATAAGGAATCTGAGCTCACCTGCCGGCTCATCGGTGAAGGTGCTGAAATATTCTACGGACAAAAAGCAGAAAATATTGATCCGGCCATGGATGTCGTTGTCTATACGGCAGCCGTTCATCCGGATAATCCCGAATACAAACGCTGTACCGAACTTAACCTTCCGATGCTTACGCGCGCACAGCTGCTCGGTGAGGTTATGAACAACTACGATGCTTCCGTTGCCGTTTCCGGAACACACGGAAAGACAACAACCACCTCCATGATCTCGGAAATCGCCCTGAAGGCGGATCTCGACCCGACCATCTCTGTCGGCGGTATGCTCAGAAGCATTGATGGAAATATTCGTGTCGGTCATTCTCCGCTGTTTATTGCCGAAGCATGTGAATATTCAAACAGCTTCCTTAGTCTGTACCCGAAGATCGCAGTTATTCTGGATATCGATGCCGACCATCTTGATTTCTTCAAAGATCTCAATGACATCCGACATTCTTTCCATATTTTCGCCCAGCATCTCCCTGCCGACGGCACTCTGATTATCAATGCTTCTATCGAAAAATATCAGGAAATCATCAGTGACGCTGTATGTTCTATTGTCACCTACGGTCTGGACCGCGGCGATTATCATGCCTCCGATATCCGCTTTGATACGTATGGCTGCGGATCTTTTACTCTGATCCGCCGCGGCAAAAATGCCGGCCGATTTACACTTCGGGTTCCCGGTATCCATAATGTGTCCAATGCCGTCGCATCCCTCGCGGCAGCCGACCTGATCGGTGCCGATCTGAAGGCTGAAACCGAAGGTCTGGATAATTTCACCGGAACAGACCGCCGTTTTGAACGCAAGGGAGAAGTAAACGGTTTCACCGTTATTGACGATTATGCGCATCATCCGACCGAAATCCGCGCCACTCTGACGGCGGCCCGCAATTATCCGCATGAAAAAATCTGGTGTATTTTCCAGCCGCACACCTACACGCGCACCAAAGCCCTTATGGATGAATTTGCGGATGCGCTTACCCTGGCGGATGAAGTTGTTCTGGCAGATATTTATGCAGCCCGCGAAAAAGATAACCTCGGGATCAGTTCCGACACGCTGCGCGAACGCATCGCGAGGAACAATACCCCGGTTCATTATTTCCCGTCCTTTGGGCAGATCGAAGACTATATTCTCCAAAACGCCCATACCGGCGACCTGGTCATCACCATGGGCGCCGGAGATGTGTATAAAGTCGGGGATGAACTTCTGAAGAAATCCAGGTAAACCCGGCCTTCCGGTCCGACTGCAGACCCGGTTTTCCACATTGTCCACAGTGTATACCATGTTGACGGTGTATACACTGTGGATTTTTTTGTGAATAAGTCATTCTTTTTCTTTTCCTTTTCTGTGATATGATATTGATGCCCGAGGCGGCGGGCCGCACAATCATGCCCCGTGGGAACGCGCGGCAAAAGCAGTACCAGAGCTTTCATGGAAATTATCACCTTCCGGGCGTGCCCCGCGGGAACGCGCGATGAAAGGAAAGCTGCGAAGCCTCAGCCCTCCCATACTCATAAATGAGCAGTAAATTGTCTAAAAGGACGAATGCCATGAAACTTCACATTGAGTCTGTCAAAAGCTTTACACTGATTGAAAATAAATTTATTGATGAATATATGCCGTCCGCAGACGGTGAATTTGTTAAACTGTACCTGTATCTGCTTCGCTGTGCAGGGAGCGGTACGGAAGTTTCCGTGTCCTCGATGGCGGATTTTTTCGACCATACGGAAAAGGATATACGGCGGGCGCTTCTATACTGGGAAAGACTGCATCTGCTGCGTCTTTCCTACTCGGAGGATGGAAACATCAGCGATATCTGCCTGCTTTCCGAGGCGCACAAAATAGAAAAGGATGCTGAACCATCCGTGATCTGCGATATGACAGATAAGATACGGAAGAAGGCCGTGCCGCCTTTGGATGAGCCCCAGGACCTGTTTCCATCTCCCTCCCGGGTGGGAACGCTGCAGATTCGAGAGGCCGGCAGCCGGCCGAACATCAAACAGCTTATTTTTGTCGGCTCCCAGTATAAGGGAAGGCCGCTGAACAGTACAGAAATCCGGGATATTGTCTGGATGTCCGATTTCCTTCATTTTGAAGATGACCTGATCGAATATCTGATGGAATACTGCGTTACACGCGGAAGTACGTCTGCACGATATTTTGAAAAAGTAGCTGGTGAATGGTACCGTGAAAAAATCACAACGGTTGCAAAAGCAAAAGAAGGAACAAAGGTATACAACAAGGATTACTATACTGTGCTGAAGGCTCTGGGCATCAGCGGCCGCAATGTCACTCCGGCAGAAACGAAGTATATCGACCGGTGGGAGCATGAATATGGTTTCCCGATGGACATTATTCTGGAAGCCTGCAGCCGTACGGTTCTGAACGCAGCCCGCCCCAATTTTGAGTATGTGAATACCATACTGGAAAACTGGCATGCGGAACATGTAACATCTCTGGAAGATATCCTGAAGCTGGATAAAGCTCATGAGCGCTCATCTTCCGCAGAAAAGTTTTCAGCACACAGCCGCACTGCCGCCGCACCTGCACGGCCGGTTTCCCGGCAGCCGGGTACCTTCTCAAATATCCCGCAGCATGATTACGACTGGCCGGAAATCGAATCAAGGCTCGGCGTTAAAATGCGTGCTTTTGCAGGAAAGAAAGGAGACTGACCTTTGGCACTGACAAATTCTCAGTATGATGCGGTCATGCGTATTTACAGCCGCCGTCAGGCACGGGAAGCGCGCGAACTTGAAAACCGCCGCCGTGATGCCTCCGCGCATGTTCCCGAACTTCAGGAGCTTGACCGCGAAGAAGGGGCTGTGGGAGCCGGCATGGCCCGCCATGCGCTCGAAGGGAAAGGAACCCGGGAAGACCGGGAGCGTCTGCATGCGATTGCGCAGCGCCGCGAAGATCTCCTTCTCTCCCATGGTTATCCGGCTGATTATCTCAGGATGCATTACGAATGCAGTGACTGCCATGATACCGGATATATCGGTGCTCAGCGCTGTCACTGCCTGAAGCAGGCACAGATCGATTTTCTGTATGCCCAGTCGGGCCTGAGGGAAATTGTAAAAAAGGAGAACTTTTCAAATTTTCAGCTGGATTACTACCCGGAGGATATGATCAATCCGTCCACCGGCCTTTCCGCGCGGGAAACGATGACCTATATTTACAACAAATGCCGGGATTTCGCTGACCACTTTGATGAAAAAGACGGAAACCTGTTTCTGTACGGCGGAACCGGCCTCGGGAAGACCTTTCTCTCACACAGCATCGCCGCAGCGCTGCTCGACACCGCCCATTCTGTCATGTACTACTCTTCCGCGGATCTGTTTGATCAGCTGGCGGAGGAAAAGTTCCGTCCCGGCAATTTTGAGGACGCCATTTCATCCTCCGGCGATCTTCTGCGGGAGTCGGATCTTCTCATTATTGATGATCTCGGAACGGAAATGGTAAATTCCTTCGTCCTTTCCACGCTTTTCAGCATCTTAAATGAGCGTATGACCCGAAAGAAGAGTATAATAATATCTACGAATCTGACTCTCCATAATTTCCGTGATACCTACTCGGACCGCATTTTTTCACGGATCAGCAGCGGTTTCGAGCTGCTTGGCTGTTATGGACACGACATTCGTTTCTTAAGGCAGTTCAATTAAGTCATGGAGGAAATAATGCTGTCAGCAAAAGAAAGCAACTGTGATGTTTTACCCGTTGGGGATCTGAAAATCATTGCCCTTCCGGGATGCCAGAAACTTGGGCAGAAGGTTGATAACTGGATTGTGAAATGGCGCTCATGGCGTGAAGATGAAAGGAAGTCATCTTCCGTTCCTAATTATGCGGAAGACACCTATCTTGTCCGCGCCGCTACCCCGCGTTTCGGAACCGGCGAAGCCAAAGGACAGATCTTCGGATCCGTGCGGGGCGACGATGTGTACATTCTGGTGGATGTGTGCAATTACAGTCTGACCTACCGGATCAACAGTTACGAAAATCACATGTCCCCGGACGATTACTACCAGGATCTCAAGAGAATTGTTGCCGCCATCGGCGGTAAAGCACGCAGAATAACCGTCCTGATGCCTTATCTGTACGAAAGCCGCCAGGATAAACGCATGACGCGTGAATCTCTAGACTGTGCCGCGGCACTGCAGGAATTGACGGCCATGGGAGTGGACGCCATCATCACGTTTGACGCTCACGAGCCGCGTGTTCAGAATGCCATCCCGCTGCATGGATTTGACGATTATCACTGCGTATATCAGTTCATCAAAGGTATTTATAAATCTGCCCCGGACTTTGAAGTAAGCCCGGATAAGCTGATGGTCATCAGTCCGGACGAGGCAGGCACACGGCGTGCCATCTATATGGCCAATATGCTCGGTGTGGACATGGGCATGTTCTATAAACGGCGTGATTACACAAAAACAGTACGGGGCGAGCATCCGATTGTAGCTCACGAGTTTCTCGGCGCGGATCTGAACGGCCGCGATGTTATTATTCTGGATGATATGATTTCCTCCGGCGACCGGATTCTGGAAGTCGCCAGGGAAATGAAATCCAGAAACGCCGGAAGAATTTTCATGTGTGCAACCTTCGGCCTGTTCACGGAGGGTCTTGAAAAGTTTGACACGGCTTATGAAGAGGGACTTTTCAACCGTCTGCTGACAACCAATCTGATTTACCACACGCCGGAACTGCTTTCCAAGCCCTACTATACCGGCTGTGACATGAGCAAGTTTATTGCTCTGATCATTGATACGATGAACCATGACGGTTCCGTCAGCTCTCTTCTTGATCCGGTCGACCGCATCAACAGGCTGCTGTCCAGACACGAAAAACAGCCTTCAGCCGAATAACTGCTCATCCCAGATTTGTTTTTCACGGGTCTGGCATGTAAAAAGGATCGTCTGGCGTCCGGTCTGCTTCAGATACCTGAGGGCAGATGCCAGACGTTTGTCATCATACATGGCAAATGTCTCGTCCAGCAAAACCGGAACCTCCTCTTCTGTCAGCACCTTCGCCGCCTCCAGGCGAAGTGCCAGCCATATCTGATTCATTGTACCACAGCTTACCTGTGCCAGATAGAGCAGCCTGTCCTCTGTATTGATACGGATTTCCCGGCTGTCATCGATGGACAGCGCCGTATAGCGTCCGCCCGTCAGCGCACCAAGAGTTCGTGAAGCCGACGTCCAGAACGTACGCCCCTGTTCCCGCGAGATCTGACGGGATATCTCCGTAATGCGCATCATCGCCAGATCAAGCGCGTCGCACTCTTTAGCATAGTCACTCAGTCTCTCGCTTTTTCCGTAAAGAGCCTCCAGCTGATCTTCTTTCTCTTCCAGAATTCTTTTTTTGTCCTGCAGATACATGCGGCGCACGGTTTCTGCCGATACAGCTTCCATGTTCTCCCTGGCCCTGTCAGCACCTGCTTTATCTGCGGCGGAGGTATTTTCATCTTTCTCAGCCGGCTCCATATCTGCCCGGTCGTCCGGCTCCATATCTATCCGGCGGCGAATCAGAAGAAAGGCACCCCCCAGGCATGCAATGCCTGCCATCGCCAGTGTAATCCGGACTGCCCGGGTTTCCGGCAGAGTAACACAGGAAAAACAAAGCGCGCTGAAAAACAAAAGCAGCACCAAAAAAAAACGGCAGCGCCGATTTTCTCTTTTTCTATCCCGTTTGCCTTCGGGGGAGCATTTCCCATCCTCCGGGCCGCTCCTTTGGCTGTCCTTCTGCGAATTTGTTTCCAACTTTTCAAAAGTTAAATTTTTATGCCGGTCCTCTGTCCCCGGGTTCCATCCACTGTCCGGGTCCCATGTACCGTCCGTCTCCCCGTCATCCTCCTCCAGTTTCCGGATCTCCTCGCGCAAATACTTCTGCTCCATCTGCAAAGATGAAATTTCGCCATCCAGACGATCCCTGCTTTTTTTCTGCTCTGCCTCCGCATTCTTTTTCTTTTTTCGTAGGAATTCAAGCGCCGCCGAAACATTCATATTTCCGCTGCCCGATTCCTGCACATTCAGGAGGTAGTTTCTGAGCTCATCGGCCAGTTCTGCGTTCGTTCCGGCCGAAGCCTGAGCGATACAGACCGTATTGACAAAGACGTTTTCCCGCATTCCGCAGGCAAATACGCCGATATCCTCCGGAGCAATGTTCAGTTCGCGTCCCTCTTCCAAATCAATCAGATGGGCTTCGTTCGCATTTTTATTAAAATTTCGTTCAATACGGTAATACCTGTCTCCCTTTGCAAAAACCATGGTGCCGGAAAAGAAGGATGGGTTATCCCACGGCTGCCGGAGCTGATATTCATCCATCCGCCGGGCGCTTCTGCGCGGGAAACCGTAGAGCATGGCGCGGATAAAGGCGTGAATGGTTGATTTTCCGGTTTCATTTTCACCGTATATAATATTCATTCCGGCATTAAATTTTATTCGCTTTTCCTCAAAGCATCCGAAATGCTTCATATATATTTCAATAATTCTCACGTTTTCCTCCGTCTCACTGTTCCGGATTGTCCTTACGCGTAGCCAGAAGTGCCTCCAGTCCGTACTGAAGAGCCTTCTTTTGTACCTCGCCCCTGTCCTGTCCGTCAAACGACTCAATATAACGCCCGATCAGCTGTCCTTCGTATTCCCTCCGGAGCTGCTCCGGATGGAACGCCATGCCTGTCTGATCCTCAATATCGACAATGCGGCCGCATTCCATGAGCCGGGCGGTATCAAAGCGGATACCCGGGCGATGATTTCCGGTCAATGTAAAATGATATATGTCCTTATCTCCGTTCTTACGAATGCAGGCAGTGATCTTATCCCGCAGCGAATAGGTGGTATCCGCTTCGCTGCACATGATCTGTGCACGGTGATATTCCCGCTTCGCTTTCGGCACAAAGCGGATGGAAAGGTGTCCGTTCTTAACCTCTCCCAGTATGTATCCATGCCGGCCGGTGTCTCCGGCATCCGTCGGCTCCGGCGCCCCGGAATACGCCGCTTTGTTTTTCAGAAGAATATCCGGTCTGTGAATATGGCCGAGTGCCACATAGTCAAAACCGGACCGGGCCAGACGGTCCGGGCGGATCGGAATGTGGCGGTCATCTCCGCCGTGCGCCAGCAGAATTTTGAAATTCCGGGAGTTCAGCGGTTCGACATCATCATACAGAGGTTCACGAATCTCCTGCCGGCTGTAACTGCACCCATATACATCCGTATGTATCTCCGGAAACCGCAGACATTCGATCTGATCCGAAAAAAGTCCGCTGACATTCGGGCTGAACGGGAAAGTCAGATAAGGAGATGAAGGTGTAATGAAGTCATGATTCCCTGCCATTAGCACGATTCGTGTGTCCGGAATCGTTGAAAACAGATAGTTTACCTCGCGCAGCTGCTGCGGCGAAGGCTGTCTGTGAAATAAATCCCCGGCGATCAGTAAAAGATCCACCTGCCGGCGGCTGCAGTCATCAATACAGTTTCTGAAAGTATCCCATATATCCCGGCGCCTTTCTTCGCTCCAGGAAAACCCGGCATCCGGAACGGCGCCGAGATGTACGTCTGCCATATGAATAAAACGCAATGGATTGTTCTCCTTTTATCGAATAATTGTTTCATGCAGCATAGACTTTCAAACGATTCCATGTTATACTGATTATTGATTTTCAGCAATGTTTTCCCTTTATTCCGGGGTTGTTTTTCCCTTTTATTCAGGAGGTAAAGTATATGGGATTCAGGAAAGAGTTCAAGGAATTCATAATGCGCGGCAACGTTATGGATATGGCCGTTGGTGTTATTATCGGCGGCGCGTTCAGCATGATTGTTTCCTCACTGGTTGATGATATGATCATGCCCGTCATCTCCCTCATCACAGGAAAGATTGATTTCACTAATCTGTTCATTGCCCTGGACGGCGGAGATTATAAAACGATTGCTGCTGCCAGGGATGCAGGCGCTTCTGTTGTCGCCTACGGAAGTTTCATTCAGAATGTCATTCAGTTTCTTATCATCGCATTTGTTCTGTTCCTTCTCATCAAGGGAATCAACAAACTCCACAAACCGGCTCCTGCTGCAGCTCCTGTCACAAAAATCTGCCCGTTCTGCAAGTCTGAGATCAACATCAACGCTACCAAATGCGCATTCTGTGGTTCTGATCTGAAGGACTGGAACGAAAAAAACACAAAAGCCTGAAAATCACAGCAGGAACAGTTTCCGTTTATCATTCGTAAAGCAAACTGCCGGGTGCGTGACCGTATAAGCGTCACACATCCGGCAGTTTTTCAGACTGTATTTTTATTCCCGGAAGGTAATTTTCCCCGTTTCCGGATCCATGCTTTCCACAATGGCCAGTGACTCCAGCTGGATGCCGCGGCTGCGGATCATATCACCGCCGCGCTGAAATCCTTTTTCAATAGCGATTCCGACTCCCTCAATAGCCGCTCCCGCGCTCTGAATAATATCAATCAGACCTTCAACCGCACAGCCATTGGCGAGGAAATCATCGATAATCAGAATGTGATCCTCCGGTGAAATATACTTCTTTGCAACTATGACATCATAGACTCTCTGATGCGTATAGGAGCGGATTTTTGCCGAATACATTTCTCCCTCCAGATTGATTGACTGTGCCTTCTTGGCAAACACAACCGGAACATGGAACTGCTGCCCGGCCATGCAGGCGATCCCAATGCCGGAAGCCTCAATGGTCAGAATTTTCGTAATCGTCTTTCCCGCAAATCTGCGCTGCCATTCCTTCGCCATCTCGGTAAAGAGTTCTACATCCATCTGATGATTGATAAAACTGTCAACCTTTAATACATCCCCGGGTTTTACTTTTCCATCGCGGACAATGCGATCTTCCAACAGTTTCATGCCCATAGCCTGCTCCCTCCTGATCCGTACAATCTGCCCTGACACTTATTAAAAAAAGGACAGTCAGCCTGTCCTTTCAGCGGAGACGGAGGGATTCGAACCCTCGGGTCGGAAAAATCCGGCCAACAGATTTCGAGTCTGGCCCGTTATGACCGCTTCGGTACGTCTCCAAACATCACAGTTACCTATTCTAACATAGAACATGTCAGACTACAAGCAAAGAGATGATAAAACTCACTTTTTTTCTATTTTTTTCTGCGTACGGAACAAAAGAAATCAGAAAGCATCCGGCTGCATTCTTCCCCGAGTACGCCGGTGCTTACCTGAACCTGATGATTAAACCTCTCATCCTGCAGAATATTCAGAACAGAACCTGCACACCCGGCCTTCGGATTCATAGCCCCGATGACCGCCCGGTCAATTCGTGCCTGTACAATGGCGCCGGCACACATCTGACAGGGTTCCAGGGTTACATAAAGGGTGCAGCCTTCCAGCCGCCAGTCGCCCAGAACCCGGGAAGCCTTGCGGATCGCGTTAATTTCCGCGTGGGAAATCGTGCTTTTGTCTGTGTTCCTCCGGTTATAGCCGCGCGCAATAATCTTCCCGTTATAAACAATAACACAGCCGATCGGAACCTCCATGAGCGCTTTTGCTTTGGCGGCCTGCCGGATAGCTTCCTTCATAAAGCGCTCATCTGTCTTCACCGGCTCCTCCGGCTGCTTTCCGGGCTTATTGTGCCGTTTATCCTGCCCTTTTTCCATCTCTGCCTTTTCCTGTAATTCCCGCTTCCCGGCTGTCGGAAACGAACGGTCCTTGATGCACCCAGGCGCTGGTTCTGTGCCGTTGCTGGTTCCAAACCGTTTCGCTGTTCCGTTTCAATGCCGGCTATCATCGGGCAGGGCAGATGAACTCTGCCCTGCCCGATACGGCGACACTGCCGTCATCCCGTGCTCCGCAACCGATGATGAACGGTCGCCTTCACAACAAACGGGGAGTTCCCTGCGGAACTCCCCGGAATTGTCTTTTCCGCGCGCCTTCCTTTGACTGCCTGCCATAAACGTTTCATCTGCAGCCTGCTCGGCCCAGGCACCTTCGCGTCACCCAGGTGGTCCTGCTTAGTGCTGCTTCGTTCCCGACCTGACACGGTTCACAGGTTCCTGCCGCACAAAGACCCAGACGTCAACACCGCTTACAGAAGTCTGCTTCACAGCAGCACAGCCTCGGGTCGGCATCACCCCTGCTGTAGCGGATTGCAGGTTCAGGGCACCGCTATCTCCCCGGCTGCGCGGTATGTTCAATATACATTTTTTTTGCTTGTTTGTCAACTCCGGGGCGGCTATAATCATGAGGAAGGGAGCTTACGATCTATGGCTGAGGTTGTACTTAAAAAAGGAGAAGGCCGCACGCTGAAAGCAGGCGGACTTTGGGTTTACGATAACGAAATTTCGTCGGTCAGCGGTGCCTTTGAAAACGGAGATATCGTTGAAATACATGATTTCGACGGCTATTTTATGGGATATGGATTTATCAATACGCATTCCCGGATCACGGTCCGCCAGATGTCCCGTCACCGCGAAAATCCGGTGGACGACCGGCTGCTTGAGCGCCGGGTGCGGGATGCCTGGAATTATCGCAAGGAAGTCGTGGATACTTCCTGTTGCCGCGTTATTTTTGGGGAGGCAGACTATCTTCCGGGCCTTACTGTCGATAAATTCTCGGACATTCTGGTGGTGGAATGTCTCGCTCTGGGCATGGAGCGTCTGAAAACGAAAATTCTGGAGCTGCTGAAGAAAATCCTTTCGGAAGACGGTATTACGATTCGCGGCATCTATGAGCGAAGCGAATCCAGGGAACGGCTTCAGGAAGGTATGGAACAGTTTTCCGGTTTTATCGGAGAGCCTTTCGATACAAAGGTAATCATCCGTGAAAACGGGATTCGCTATTACGTAGATGTAGCGCAGGGACAGAAAACAGGATTCTTTCTCGATCAAAAATATAACCGTCAGGCCACCGCGCGCCTTTGCAGGGGAAAAACTGTCCTTGACTGTTTCACCCATACGGGAGCTTTCGCACTGAATGCCGCAGCGGCAGGAGCTTCCGGTGTCCTCGCCGTGGACGCATCGGATCCTGGGATCGAACAGGCGCGGGAAAATGCCCGCCTGAACGGCTTCGATGAAAAAACCGTACAGTTCCAGACGGCAGACGTTTTTGAGCTCCTGCCTTCGCTGGAAAAGTCTGGCCGCAGGTATGACGTTGTTATTCTGGACCCGCCTGCCTTTACAAAGTCCCGCGCCTCGGTTAAAAACGCGGTGAAAGGCTACCGGGAAATAAACATGCGGGGAATCCGTCTTGTGAAAAACGGCGGTTTCCTTGCTACCTGCTCCTGTTCACATTTTATGGATCCCGATCTGTTTGCCAAAACCATCCGTGAGGCTGCGCATGGCGCTCACCGGACGCTCCGTCAGGTAGAATTCCGCACGCAGTCGTGTGACCATCCTTTCCGCTGGGCTGCCGACAGTTCCTACTATTTAAAGTTTTATATCTTTCAGGTCATCGAAGAACTGTAAAAAAAAGAAGAGCCGCCCCAGGCAGCTCTTCTTTTTTGATCAGATTGGATTTCTTCCCCTCTGACTGTATAGGAATCAGGATTACTGATAACAGGTCACGCCGGACTTGTCGGATTACAGTACATCATCCCTCTTTACATAACCCGGGTTCGACGCGTCCGCTGTGATCTCCTTCACATGACGGATCGATGCCCACTTATCAATAATCTGGTTCTCGATATGAATGTCCTTGTCAATAAAGGTATGTCCAAGAACCAGGCTGTTCCTGACAACCGCACCGGCTTTAATGATGACACCACGGCCGATGACGGAATTTTCCACGGTTCCCTCGATAATGCAGCCGTTCGCTACCATGGAATTTCTGACAACAGCACCTTTTTTGTACTCTACCGGACAGGAGTCGGTAGTAACCGTATATATAGGCCAGTCGGACGTGAACAGTTCATTTGCCTTCCTGATGTCCAGCAGCTCAAGGTTTGCATCGTAATAGCTCTTCAGATCCGTGATGGCTGCAAAATATCCTTTATGCTGCAGTCCGCGGATATCCAGATTTGCATGCTCCTCATTGATGAAATCTGCAAGTGAATAAACGGAGGATGTCTTTGCGGTACGCTTAATCAGATCAATGAACAGGTCATTCCTCATAACATAGGTTTCCATGAAGACATTCCGCTCGTTCGCCGTCTGCGTGTTGACGCAGATCGAATTCAGCCCTTTCTGCCGGTTCAGATCCAGTACCTGGCAGCCCTGATACTTTGTTTTGGCATCATTCACCTTCTGGTAAAGAAGCGAGATGTCAGCGCCGGACTCGATATGTGCTTTCAGAAAAGCCTGGAAATCCTGCTTGAAGATCATGCTGGCCGTTGTAACAATAACATATTCCTGCTGCATGCGCTCGATGATGTTCATATTTGCCAGGAAAGCGGCCGTATCCGTATTGTAGATTTTGTTTACGCGGCTGTCCTGATTGAACAGAAGCTGCAATTTGCCCTTTTTCGGATTAATGTTATACTGGGTGCCGCTTCCCAGATGTTCCGCCAGAGAACGAGGATTCTGGCTTACGTAAACCTGAATACGGTCGATACCGCTGTTGCTTAGATTTGAAACCGGGAAGTCAACCATTCTGTATCTTCCGAGATAGGAAAAGGCTCCTACCGGGCGATAATCCTGCAGTCCCTCAACATTAATGTTATTTCCGGTAGAAATAACAATTCCATATGCTCCAGCCATGATTATTCCTCCCCTTTCACATTCCTGGCGACAAGCAGGATATTTTCGCTGTCAGCGCTTCCGACCACAGCACCCTTGCCGATTGTAACTCCGCCCGCCACCAGTGCGCGCGTGACAACAGCGCCTTCTCCGACGGTGGCATTCGGCATCAGAACCGTATCCGTAACTTTGGCTCCTTCTTTTACTTCTGTGCCGGTGAACAGAACAGAATGCCTGACATCGCCTTCCACGATGCAGCCCTGCGTCATATAGGCTTCATCAATGTTGGCTTTTTCGCCGATATACTGCGGAAGTTCAGAGGCATCTGCCGTATAGATCTTCCATGTATCGGAAAGATTAAGGCCGCTCCTGTCATCAAGCAGATCCATGTTGGCTTCCCACAGACTGTCGATCGTTCCGACATCCTTCCAGTAGCCCTTGAACTGATAAGCTGCCAGCGTCTTTCCTTCGTCCAGCAGTGCCGGTATGATATCCTTTCCGAAATCATGATGTGACTCCGGGTCCTTCATATCTGCAATCAGAATTCTTCTCAGGGTCTTCCAGTTGAAGATATAGATACCCATCGATGCCAGGTTGCTCTTCGGATGTGCCGGTTTTTCCTCAAATTCAATAATTTTCCCGTTCTCATCCGTATTCATGATGCCGAAACGGCTGGCTTCCTTCATGGGAACTCCTATGACAGCAATGGTAGCTTCCGCCTTCTTTTCCTTATGGAAATTCAGCATATCGTCGTAATTCATTTTATAAATATGGTCGCCGGAAAGAATCAGCAGATATTCGGGGTCATAGTTATCGATGAAATCAATGTTCTGAGAAATAGCGTCCGCTGTTCCGCGGTAAACGTTCAGGTTCTCATCTGCCTTCTCACGCGGCGGCAGTACATATACACCGCTGTCGCGCGTATTCAGCCCCCAGTGAGCCCCGCCGGCAACATAGCTGTTCAGCAGTACTGATTCGTACTGAGTCAGGACACCTACCACACTGATCCCGCTGTTGACGCAGTTACTGAGTGGGAAATCTACAATACGGTATTTTCCGCCAAATGAAACAGCCGGCTTGGCAACCTTTTTTGTAAGGTCTTTCAAACGGCTTCCCCGTCCGCCGGCAAGGATCATTGCCAGCATTTCATTATGCTTCATGTTCACGTCCTCCTCAATTATTTCGGATTTCTGCAGGGCTGTCAGCACAGACCTGTTTATAACCATATTATATATGAAATTCGTACTCCATTCAATAATACGTTGTCAGTTTAACTATTTTGTTACATGGTTTATGACATATTTTGACATTTCTTCCTAAAAAAATCCCATGCCTTTTTGGCACGGGATTTTTCTGTATCTCAGTGATTTTTGTTCCGTAATAATCTCTGCCGGTCAGGATGCTGACTGGCTGCGGCTGCCCAGCGTAATCTCCAGGGTCTTTTCCGCATAGGCTCCGTCTTTGTTTGTCTGAATGGTAAGTTCAACGGTTTCTCCGGCACTGTAGTACTGCAGTCTCTCCTGAAGGTCGGACATATCGGAAACCTCTGTTCCGTCAAATTTTGTGATGATATCTCCTTCCCTGAGTCCAGCCTTATCCGCCGGTGATCCGGACTGAACCTTTGTCACGTAGACGCCTGCCGGAACATTATAAAGCTGTACTGCCTGGTCGGAAACCCCCTGTCCGTTGATCCCCAGATATCCGATCTTATCTTCATCAACCTTGCTGCGTGTCTGTTTGCTCATCAGGTTTTCCAAAATCGGCATAGCTTTGGAAATCGGGATAGCGTAGCCCATACCCTCAACACCGGATTCCGATGCTTTGGCGGAGTTAATACCAATAACCTCGCCATTCATGTTCAAAAGTGCGCCGCCGGAATTGCCTGGATTGATGGCTGCATCTGTCTGGATCAGATCCTGGTAGGTGGTAGCGGAAGCCTCAGAACCATCCTCCGAAGCGGTGATGTCACGGTTCAGAGCACTGACAATACCAGTCGTTACAGACTGTCCGTAGCCCAGCGCATTGCCGATGGCTACAACCTGTTCGCCGACTCTCAGGCTGTCCGAATCACCGTACTTTGCAATTTTGATCTTGCTCCTGGTATCATCGGAAATATCATCCAGCTTGACAGCAACCACAGCCAGGTCGTTTTCCTTATCAGTACCCTTGACCTGTGCCTCATAGGACTCATCATCGATAAAGGTTACGGTAAGCGTATCACTGTCTTCTACAACGTGATTGTTTGTGCAGATCAGAAGCTCCGTATCATTTTCACCGATGATAATACCACTGCCGGCGCTTTCACTTTCCATCTGGTAGGTCTGACGGCTGAACCAGTCCTGTACCTCCTGCACCGACTTATTTGTGATGGAAACAATGGAAGGCATGACATCTTCCGCCACGTCCGCGACGTTGGAATAAGAGAACGATTCATTATCAGAGTCCGCATCCGCTTCCTCGTCGCTGACAAGCTCCGCCATGCTGGTCTTATTGACATCATCATTCGTATATTCATTATCGGGACTTTCCGTCACAGCCTCCTGAGAATTGCTTTCCGCATAACCTGCGACCGCGCCTCCAATCGTTGCTCCTGCCAGTGCAATCCCCAATGTCAGTCCAAGTACTTTTTTCTTCATGTCCTTCATAGATAATACCTCCTTTGAACTTTCGTTCAGAGAAAATGTTGAAATTATATTTGCTGTTTCTGTTTATCTGTAAAACTCCTGTCCTTTTCTATCGGACATCTATATCATAGTGTAGCTTTGTGTACTCTTTTCGTATACTTTGTGATTATTCTGTGAAAGACAGTGCCGGATCCGTGAAAACCCGGGATTGCACCTGCTTCACAAATGTGTTATAGTTCAGTGAGTCTGCCGGGCCGTTTATTTCTGTTCAGAAACCATCGGCCGGCGGGCTGTCCTGCGTCAGTTCGAAACCTTCCTGACGTAAAACAAAACTAAAGGAGAAAACAGGAATGAAAGACAAAAAAGTTACGTTTATCGTCCAGGCGGCTGTCATTGCCGCAATCTATGTAGTGCTGACGGAAGTGTTTGCCGCGTTCAGTTTCGGCGAGGTCCAGGTACGCCTTTCGGAGGGGCTGACCATTCTTCCGTACTTTACCAGTGCCTCCATCCCCGGACTTTTTATCGGATGCCTGATCGCCAACACCCTTGGCGGCGCGGCTCTTCCGGATATTGTTTTCGGCAGCCTGGCTACGCTGGCGGGCGCTTATTTTTCTTACCGTCTGCGCCGCAGCCGCTGGCTGGTGCCGATTCCGCCCATCGCCGCCAACACGCTGATCGTCCCCTTCATCCTGAAATACGCCTACGGTGTAAATCTTCCTATTCCATTGATGATGCTGACCGTCGGTCTCGGAGAGATTATTTCCTGCGGAGTTATCGGCGAGCTTTTCCTCACAGCGCTTAACAAACGCAGACAGGCTGTTTTCGGCAGTCTGTGTGTTTCGAAAAATGGATAATATCCTCTGTTTTATACTGTAACGATATGAGTGTCAAAAGTACCTTTTGCCACTCATTTATGATTACGCGTGGTTTCGTTGCTCCGCAACTCCCACCACGCTGCCACATTCGGCATTCTCGT
>ONLK01000103.1 GCA_900318615.1 uncultured Eubacteriales bacterium | reverse complement strand
CGGCGTCGCCCGATACAGCACATGATTCCCCGTTTTCTGAACATAGCCCAGGATAGAAAGTTCGTAGGGTTCCATGCCGTCCACATTGAAGTAACGTGTCCCGGTCATGAGATTTTGCGGATTGGCGTTCTCCCCGGAAAGACTGTACGCAAGCTCGTGACAGCGATTGTAGACATATTTACCGTCGATAAAATCAAATTTTGACTGCGGCGTCTGCCAGCCGGACGGCTTGATCATTCCTATCGAGCCGCGCTTCTCCGTTGGAAGGAGATCTGGTCCGACACTCTCCACCGCGGTTCCGGTTCTGCCCAGCGGATCGAGCGGGCTGAATTGCTTGAACGATACGGCCGCCTGCGAAAGATCGGCCGCCGTAAAGAAAGGGACATCCTGATTGATCCGGTAATATGGCACTCCATCCCAGGCAGGAACCTGGCTGTAGTCAAAACCTGTCGCGGGAACCGCCTGCGTTTCGGGCGCTGCCGCCTGGGCGGATACACCTGCTGCCTCCACCTCCAGATCTGGCGATTCTCCCGTCAGGCCTGAAAGCGGAGAAAGCATAAACAGAAAAGCTGTGCACAAGGACGCAGCCAGTGTCAGAATTTTTCTTGCTTTCATTTGAAAAATACCCCGCACCGCGCCCTTTGAGCACCCGCGGGAGAATCGCCCAGATGAACTTTCTCCCATATCGGACCGGGACATGCGGCATCCTATTGTTGCAAAACTCTGTCCTTATTATAGACCCTGACGGGATATTTTCACGTTTGCTGGCTCTCAGATGATCTATATAGTGGAGAAAGTGAAGAATAATGATTCAAAGAAACATCGCCATATACAGCGACAGCGATAGAATCCCGTTCTCACCATCTCCGACATTCCCATCCATGAATTTGTACGCTTGTCTGATTTCCGGCCATTTCCCCTGCAGTGCTGTCAGGGACGCCGCCTTTGCGTTCCCGCCCTTTACTTCAATCGGGATCACTGCTCCGTCAATCTGCACAAGAAAATCAAGTTCTTTTCTTGTTGTTTCATTCTTATAGAAATACAGCTGATAGCCCTTTTTTCTGCAAGGCAGGCTTTCTGCCGTATAGCCTGCACATTGAAAATGTGTGCTTGAATCACTTTGTTATGTAAATCAGGTAATCTGTGTTGAGGGTATGCCAAACAGACCGGAGTGTTCCGGCCTGAGGCTGATGTATGGCGAAGGGCCTCCTGCTATAATCAGGCACTCCGCTGTTTGTCTTTCTTTCGTGGAGTCCTGGGCCGCGGAGGGTCTTCCCCCTCCGATCGCCAGGGATGCATCCTGCGCTGCCTGTTCCTGCTCATACTTTCTGTATGTTTCAGACCATGGCATCAGATCATCCAGCAGAGCATGTCCCATGACGGGACAGAATCAGCATTGGACCCGCTGGGTTCACGGTCAGTGGAAAATGCCGGGACTGATGACACAGACACTTCTATAAAGGAAGAATTCTGCAGACCGGTGGCATCTGTCTTTTCGAAAGCTAGTCAAAAGACGCTTATTATGTACCGCTCACCTTACTTTTTCTTGAACAACGCTGCCTTTACAACGCCCTTCGGATCTTTCACAAGCAGAATAACCAGCCAGATGATCAGGCCAAGGGCTACAACAGACAGGCCAAGATAAAAATCGTTGAGCATATCCACAGGAGCAGGGGTAAAGTATTCAGCGCCAAGTTCTGCATACTCAAAAATTGCATCAACAAGCCACATCAGGGATGCTCCCCAGTACATCCAGCAAAGAGCTCCAACTTTCATTTCACTTTTCGGAGCGCCCTTATACCAGATGACCGTAGCAATTATTGCTGCAAAAACCGTTGTCAGTAAAGTCATACTTTACACCCCTCCTGTGTGAGCTTGGGAGCATGAAGCGCTCTCTTTTCCACAACAGAAGAAACGGCAAGCATACCGACCCATACGACCGTAACAAATACAGCCATCATGATGCCTGCGCTGCCCATTTCCGCCAACATTTCAGCGGTTTCACCATTTTTAACTGCTGTCAGGAACGGAAAAAACGGAACCACTTCGCCGTGCCACAGGTGCTCAAACGCCAGAAGCGCAGAACCACCCCAGAGCAGTTTGTTCAGCCAGCCAAGCTTCGTGGAAAACTTAATTTTCGTTGCTTCCTGAACAGAGCCGTCCGAAAGAGAGAGCTTTACAGATTCTTCTTTTTCCTTGGACTTGATCACCTTTGCAGCGACAGTAGTGACAATAGCTTCCGCAACCGGAACAAGAAAACATGCCATAATTATGTACCTCCTAAATTTCGCAAATGTTTTTACGCCAAAAAAGAAGGCGTACCGCTCCTCTTCAGAGGAACCGTATACCTTCTTGTGTATACATAATCTTCATCTGTTGTTTGCTTTGATTATTTTACTATCAGATGCTTCGACATCATTTCTCAGCTTCCTGCATGAGCATATATATTATATCACCGCCTAATCCCCAAAAAACAAGTACCTGTGGCTATAATCTCATTTTGTTTATTTCTTTCAGAACTTCTTCTATCATGCTTCCTACAGACAGATCTGAGATTCCGACAATGGTATTATCGCAATGATTCACAGGAATCAGTAGCCGTTTTGCTCTGCTTTGCCCAACAGCTATCGCCATAGTCGGAGTCACTTCTCCAAACATTGCGTCCGCAATGACAATCCCAATAGGTCCAATAATAACATCGGCTGTCCGGCATCCGACAACGACTGCATTTTCTCCAGTCGCAGCATGATCAGCGCCTGCTTTCAGCATGGCTGTTGTGGCAGTACTGTTTGTTCCAACTGCCGTAATTTCTATGTGTGGCTGTTCGCGTTTAATTGCAGCGACTACTTGTTTTCCGATCCCGCCGCCCTGAGCATCTATTACTAATATTTTCATGTAGCATGCCCTCCAAACTATCGATCACTTACCATTCCATTAAGTTTGGACAATGAACATACCGTCTCTGCCTTTCCTGTCGCGGGGAACATGTCCAACGGGACCGCCTTCTCCATCCGGTATGCTCTGCATAGAATCTCCAGGTCCCTTCCCAGTGTCACGGGATTGCAGGAAATATACACGACCCGGCGCGGGCCGGCCGCAAGCAGCGAATTGAGAAAATCTTCCGAGGCGCCCGCCCGTGGCGGGTCCATGAAGACGACGTCCGGACAATTTCCCTCCTCCGCCATCTGAACCATTAGTTTTCCGGCATCTCCCCTGATATAGTGGAATTTTGCCTGCTCTCCCTCGACCGGAAAATTCAACGCCGCATTGATTTTTGCATCAGAAACAGCCTGCGGATTGATTTCGACGCCGGTGATTTCGGCCGCACGGTCCGCTGCGCAGATTCCAATCGTGCCGATCCCGCAGTATGCATCGAGAATATGCTCCTTCCCGGATAGCCTCGCTGCGTCAATTGCAATGTTATACAGCTTCTCCGTCTGAATCGGATTCACCTGATAGAAAGA
>ONLK01000005.1:85565-110481 GCA_900318615.1 uncultured Eubacteriales bacterium | reverse complement strand
GCCTGCTGCTGAAACCGAAGCGCAGACCGAGACTGCTCCGATCTACTCTTATGGAAAATTCACAGGAACCAGCGGCGATGCTTCCGTTACGGTCACCGTTAAAGACGGAAAACTGGTAAGCATCGAAGGCCTGCCGGAGGATACTTCCAAAGTGACCGCCGATGTGAAAGCTGCCGCCAGGGCTGCTCTTGAAAAAGCAGGCATGGATACGGTTCTCTATATCCCCGGAACCTACACCGCTTCCGCGAAAGGAATGGACAGTGATGTAACGGTCACTGTCACCGTAGACGAAAACAAAATCACGGATGCTGATATCGACGTTTCCGGTGAAACCCAGGGCATTGGCGCCACGATCGGCGATACTGTCCGTCTTCAGATTCTGAGCGCACAGTCCGATGATATTGAGGGCGTTTCCGGCGCAACCGTAAGCTCCGCTGCCGTAAAAAAGGCTCTGGCAGATGCACTGGACCAGGCTTCCATTGCCGCCGATGACGTTCCGTCCAATGCCGAAAATGTAACGGAAGCAGCTACGGAATAAAATGTTAATTCATAACCTACATACCCTATATGAAGGAGTGAGGAGTATTTTATGAGCGCAACGACATTTAAGGGAGGCGTTCATCCTGCCGAGTACAAGGAACTGTCCCTCGGCAGTCCGGTGGAAGCTTATCTTCCGAAGGGTGACCTCGTCTTCCCGCTTAATCAGCACATCGGCGCGCCGGCAAAACCGGTAGTCGCCAAAGGAGATCATGTTCTTGCCGGACAGCTGATCGCCGAAGCCGGCGGCTTCGTATCCGCCAACATTGTAAGTTCCGTATCCGGTACCGTGAAGGCGATCGAGAATCGCACCACCATTTCCGGCGGCCGCGCAGACTGCATCGTCATTGAAAACGATCAGAAATACGAGCTGGCACCCGGAGTCGGCACCCGGAGAAAGGCTGAAGATATTTCCGATGAAATAATCATCAACGCTGTCAAGGCAGCCGGCATTGTCGGCATGGGCGGAGCCGGTTTCCCGACCCACGTAAAGCTGATGCCGAAAAATAAGAACGATATTAAGTTTGTCATCGCGAACGGCTGTGAATGTGAGCCGTACATTACCTGCGATGACCGCCTGATGCAGGATCATCCCCGCCGCATTGTAGACGGATTAAAGCTGGTTCTTTCCCTGTTTGATAATGCGCAGGGAGTTGTAGCGATCGAAGACAATAAGCCGCAGGCCATCAAAACGATGCAGGAAATCTGCGCCGGAGAACCGCGGATCAGCGTTCAGGTCGTGCAGACCAAATATCCGGAAGGCGGCGAGCGCAATCTGATTTCCGTTATCTCCGGCCGTGACCTTCACCTCGGCCAGCTTCCGGCGGATGTCGGAAGCATCGTATGCAACGTCGCTTCTCTCAATGCCATCTATGACGCTGTTTATAAGTCAACCCCGCTGATGGAACGCTACTTCACCATCTCCGGAGATGCCGTTAAAAATCCGAAAACCGTGATTGCCAAAATCGGTACCAGCGCATCGGAGCTGGTCGAAGCTGCCGGAGGACTGAAGGACGGCGCCACCGTAAAGAAGGTTCTGTGCGGCGGACCGATGATGGGCATTGCGATGGGGACATTGGACGTCCCGATTCAAAAGGCGAATAACGCTCTGACACTGATGACCACCGACCCGGTGGAGGAGGCTGAAAAGGTTCAGACCGCGTGCATCCGCTGCGGGCGCTGTGCAAGGGTCTGCCCGATTCACCTGGTTCCGCAAATGATGGCCCGCGACGCCGAGAATGGCGATTACGAACATTATGAAAAAATCTATGGACTGGACTGCATTTCCTGCGGTTCCTGCTCCTACGTATGTCCGTCGAAACGTCCGCTGATGCAGACATTCAAACAGGCAAAAGCGGTTATCATGGCGCGCAAAAAAGCTGAAAAAGCTGCTGCCGCTGCTAAGTGAGGGAGGGATAAATTATGAGTGAAACAGCTATGTACAATGTCTCTTCCAGTCCTCACTTCAGACAGGATCTGACAGTAGGCAGGGTAATGCAGAATGTGGTCATCGCCCTGATGCCGGCCACCGTTTTCGGTATCATCCGGTATGGCTTCCACGCATTTATGGTCATTGCACTGTGCATTCTGACAACAACCGTTACCGAATATATCTTTGATAAAATCGTTAAAAAACCAAACACGCTGAACGACTGGAGTGCCGTTGTGACCGGTCTTCTGCTGGCCATTTCTCTGCCTCCGGCGGTTCCGTTCTATATTCCGGTCATCGGCGGCATGTTTGCCATTCTGGTAGCCAAATGCTTCTTCGGCGGCATCGGCAAAAACTGGATCAACCCGGCTCTCGCAGCCAGATGCTTCCTTCTGATTTCCTTCGGAACACAGATGACCGGCTTTGCTGTCGACGGAACATCCGGAGCCACTCCGCTGGCACAGCTTCAGGCGGGCGAAACCATCAACATCACGAACCTTTATCTGGGCACCGTTCCGGGCGTTATCGGCGGCAGCGCCATCTGCCTGCTGATCGGCGGTCTGTATCTGTGGGTAACCGATGGGATTACGCTTCACATTCCGGCGGCTGTCATCATCAGCTTTACCCTGTTTGTTGCGGCATTCGGCGGACATGGTTTTGACGGAAAATTCCTTCTGGCCAACCTGTTCGGCGGCGGTATTCTGATGGGTGCCTTCTTTATGGCAACGGATCCGGTCACCAGCCCGATCACGACAAAGGCACAGGTGTTCTACGGCATCATTATCGGCATTCTGGCCGGACTGTTCCGTGTATTCGGATCTTCTCCGGACTCCGTGAGCTACGTTATCATCATCTCCAACATGCTGACACCGTTCCTCGACAAGATCCCGCCGACAAAACCGCTCGGCTATAAGAACCAGGGTGCAAACGGTGAGTACAAGAAAGCCGGCTTCCCGAAGGCAGCGGTTAATCTTCTGGCCATTACTTTCTTTGCCGGCCTGATCTTAAGCGGCGTTTACGCTATGACCAGAGATAAAATCGCGGTTCAGCAGATGAATAAAAATGCGGCGTCCTTCCGTGAGGTTCTCGCTGATGCCGAATCCTTTGATTATGACGACAGCATCAGCAAGGCGGTAACCGAACACGCCGGCACCTCCTATAATGAGGCTTCCTTCGGCAGAACAGAAATTACGGACTGCGTCGTCGGCAAGGATGCGGGCGGAAATGTTGTCGGATATGTCATTTCCGTAACCAACCATGAAGGCCACGAGGGTGACATTGCCATGTCCGTCGGAATTGATACGGAGGGTACGGTTACCGGCATCGCCTTCACGTCGCTGCAGGAGACCGCCGGCATGGGCATGAAGGCAGATGAGCCTGACTGGAAAGCCCAGTTCAAGGGTGCAAAGACGAATGAGTTTACTCTGAACAAATCCGGCACCGCTGAACCCGGAAGCGGCGAAGTCAATGTCATTTCCGGTGCTACGGTAACTTCGGAGGCAGTTCTGCATGCTGTCAATGCCGCACTTGGTTTCTATGCGGATAACATTGCTTAAAAGGAGGGGCATGGATTATGAATAAATATGTAGAGCGTATTTATAACGGTCTGTGGAAAGAAAATCCGACCATCGTCCTGATGCTCGGTATGTGCCCTACCCTTGCTGTTACGACATCGGCCATCAACGGCGTAGGCATGGGTGTTTCCACGCTGTTCGTACTGGTTCTTTCAAACCTGATTATCTCCCTGTGCCGGAAGATTATCCCGGATGAGGTCCGGCTGCCGGCGTACATCGTTATCGCGGCATCGCTGGTAACGGTCGTTGACCTGATCATGCAGGCCTACACTCCGTCCCTGTATGATGCCCTGGGCATCTATATCCCGCTGATCGTTGTTAACTGCATTATCCTCGGCCGTGCCGAGGCATATGCCGGCAAGAACGAGCCGCTGCTTTCCGCCGCGGACGGACTTGGCATGGGACTTGGTTTTACCGTCGCCCTGATCATCATCGGATCCATCCGTGAACTGATCGGTGCCGGAACCATCTTCAATCACACGGTTTTCGTCAGCAGACCTTTCCCGCCGATTGCCATCTTCGTTAAATCGCCGGGTGCTTTCCTGATTATCGGTTTCCTGATTGCCATCATCAACGCGCTGAAAATTAAAAACCGCTCCGGCGAGCTTGTCAACGGCTGCGATGAAGGCTGCATGGGCTGCTCCTTTGCACAGTTCCAGAATCCGCAGGCAGCGGCGGCAAAGTCGACGGCGGCCGTAAAAAATGCAACGGCAGCCGTTAAGGCAGCCACAGAACAGGCCAGAACCGATGCGAAGAAAAAAGACGGAAATGTTTCCGCCTCTTCAGGAAAGGGGGAGAATAAATAATGTCACAGGGATCACTGCTTTTCATTATTATCTCAACAGCGCTGATCGATAACGTAGTCCTCAGCCAATTCCTTGGGATCTGCTCCTTCCTGGGCGTTTCCAAATCACTGAAGAACTCCGTATCCCTCGGTGCCGCTGTGATTCTGGTTATCTCGGTTTCATCCGCGGTTGCCAATCTGCTGTACACATTCATTCTGAAACCGCTTGATCTTACCTATCTGGACACCATCGTGTTCATTCTGGTAATCGCGGCACTGGTACAGATGGTAGAAATGTTTATCAAGAAGTCAAGCCCGGCTCTTTACAAGGCTCTGGGCATCTATCTTCCGCTGATCACCACCAACTGCGCTGTTCTCGGTGTTGCCCTGACAAACGTTCAGAATGAGTACAACTTCATTCAGTCTGTCGTTGCCGGATTTGGTACGGCTGTCGGCTATACCATCTCCATTTCCCTGCTGGCCAGCATCCGTGAAAGAATCGACGAGAAAGCCGTTCCGAAGGCTTTCCAGGGGGCTCCCATCGTTTTGATGACCGCCGCTCTGATGTCCATTGCTTTCACCGGTTTCTCCGGCCTGTCACTGTAATGAAGGAGGTATAAGAATATGGGAATTCTTGTAGCAACCGTCTGTATTGCCGTGATTGGTCTGCTGGTCGGAATTGCACTGGTGAATGTGGGTAAGAAATTTGCAGTTGAAGTGAATCCGAAGGAAGCCGCTGTCCGGGAAGTCCTTCCGGGAAATAACTGCGGTGCCTGCGGACACGCAGGCTGCGATGCCATGGCCGCTGCCATCGCCCGGGGAGAATCCCCGGTCAACGGCTGTCCGGTGGGCGGCGAACCTGTCGCAAAACAGGTTGCCGAAATCATGGGCGTTGAGGAAGTGTCATCTGTAAAGAAGGTTGCCTATGTTCGATGCTACGGAACCTGCGGGAACGCGGTTTCCAGTGTGAACTATGTCGGCATTAAGGACTGCCAGGCGGCTGTGAACAGCGGACTTTCCAACAAAGACTGCGCATACGGATGTCTGGGGCTTGGCACCTGCGTCCGGGCATGTCCCTTTGACGCCATCCACATTGTGGACGGTGTTGCCCGTGTCGACCGCAAAGCCTGCAAGGCCTGCGGCAAATGTGTCATCGCCTGCCCGAAGCACATCATCGAGCTGCTTCCGGATGAAAACCAGTTTGCTGTACGCTGTGCGAACCGGGATACCGGGAAGAACGTCAAAAAGGTCTGCTCCGTCGGCTGCATCGCCTGCCATATTTGTGAGAAACAGTGCGAATATGATGCCGTTCATGTTGTAAACAACATTTCTCACATCGATTACGATAAATGTCAGAACTGCGGCAAATGCGCTGCCAAATGCCCGGTTAAGATCATCGAGCAAAGGTTTGCCTGAAATAATTGTAGGATTGCCTGAAAGGTGCCGCCGGATAAAACCGGCGGCACCTTTTCGGATTCATAACTCATATCTCTCTTACCATTATCTTATATAGTATGATTACAGTGGCAAAAGGCACTTTTGAGACTCATATCATAGTATAAATGTTAAGTTAATGTTTATTCTTGACGCAGTTAACCATTATGTTAAAATAGTTTTAGCACTAAAAACCTTTGGAAAATGAGAAATTTTTAGTGAATTTATTTCATTTAAATGGAGGGATGGATAGCATGGGCAAGAAGTATGTTTACATGTTTACGGAAGGCAATGCCAAAATGCGCAACCTGCTCGGCGGCAAAGGTGCCGGCCTTGCAGAGATGACCAATCTGGGACTGCCGGTTCCGCCGGGATTTACGATCAGCACGGAAGCCTGCACACAGTACTATGAGGATAACCGCGAGATCAACGATGAGATCATGGGGCAGGTTAAGGAAGCCATCGGCAAACTGGAGGAAATCACCGGAAAAAAGTTCGGGGATGAAGAGAATCCGCTTCTTGTATCTGTTCGTTCCGGTGCACGCGCTTCTATGCCGGGTATGATGGATACTATTCTGAACCTTGGCCTGAATGAGAAGGTTGTAGGAGTTCTTTCCAAAAAATCCGGCAATCCCCGCTGGGCATGGGACTGCTATCGCCGTTTCATCCAGATGTTCTCGGATGTTGTTATGGAAGTCTCCAAGAAGGAATTCGAAAGCCTGATCGATGAGATGAAGGCTGACAAGGGAATCACCCAGGATATCGAGCTCACCGCCGATGACCTTCATACGCTGGCGGATCAGTTCAAGGCGAAATATAAGACCGCCCTCGGCAAGGATTTCCCGAATGACCCGAAGGAGCAGCTGTATGAGGCTATCAAGGCCGTATTCCGCTCCTGGGACAACCCGAGAGCCAACGTATACCGTCGTGACAATGATATTCCGTATTCCTGGGGCACGGCCGTCAACGTACAGATGATGGCCTTCGGCAACATGGGCAATACATCCGGTACGGGTGTTGCCTTCACCCGAAACCCGGCTACCGGCGAGAAGAAGCTGATGGGCGAGTTCCTTCTGAACGCACAGGGCGAGGATGTTGTTGCCGGTGTCCGTACCCCGCAGAAGATTGATCATCTGAAGGAAATCATGCCGGAGGTTTATGATCAGTTCATCGACGTGAGCCAGACCCTGGAAAAGCATTACCGTGACATGCAGGACATGGAATTTACCATCGAGGATAAGCATCTGTACATGCTGCAGACCAGAAACGGCAAGAGAACCGCAAAGGCAGCTCTGAAAATTGCCTGCGATATGGTGGATGAAGGCCTGATCAGTGAGGAAGATGCCGTCCTGATGGTAGAGCCGAGAAACCTTGATTCCCTGCTTCATCCGCAGTTTGACGCAGATGCTCTGAAGGTTGCCACCCCGATCACCCGGGGTCTTGCTGCTTCTCCGGGCGCTGCCTGCGGACAGATCGTATTTACAGCCGAAGATGCAAAGGACTGGAAGCACGCCGGCAAGAAGACCGTACTGGTTCGTCTTGAAACCTCTCCGGAAGACATCGAAGGAATGAAGAATTCCGAAGGTATCCTGACCGTCCGCGGCGGTATGACCAGCCATGCGGCTGTTGTTGCCCGCGGAATGGGAACCTGCTGTGTATCCGGCTGCTCCGAGATCATCATGGATGAGGAAAACAAGAAGTTTACCGTTGGCGGAAAGGAATTCCGCGAGGGTGACTTCATCTCCCTGGACGGTTCTACCGGATGCGTATACGATGGAGTTATCCGCACGGTCGAAGCAAAGATCGCGGGCGATTTCGACCGCATCATGGGCTGGGCCGACAAGTACAGAAGACTGAAAGTCCGCACGAACGCGGATACCCCGCAGGATGCAAAGAGAGCCAGGAGCCTCGGAGCGGAAGGTATCGGCCTTTGCCGTACCGAGCATATGTTCTTCCAGGGCGACCGTATTGACGCCTTCCGTGAGATGATCGTTTCCGAAACGACGGAGGAACGTGAAAAGGCACTGAGCAAGATCCTGCCGATTCAGCAGAACGACTTTGAAAAACTGTATGAGGCTCTGGAAGGGGCTCCTGTAACCATCCGTTTCCTGGATCCGCCTCTGCACGAATTCGTTCCGACGGAGGAAGAAGATTTCGAGAAGCTTGCAAAAACACAGCATAAGTCCGTTCAGGCTATCCGTGACATCTGCAACTCTCTGCACGAATTTAACCCGATGATGGGACACAGAGGTGTCCGTCTGGCCGTTACCTACCCGGAAATTGCAAAGATGCAGACCATGGCTGTCATCCGCGCCGCCATTGCGGTTCAGAAGAGACATCCGGACTGGAGCGTCGAACCTGAAATCATGATTCCGCTGGTAGGCGAGAACAAGGAATTTATGTACGTTAAGAAGACCGTCGTAGAGACAGCCGACAAGGAAATTGCCAATGCAGGCGTTGATCTTCACTATGAAGTCGGCACCATGATCGAAATTCCGAGAGCTGCGCTGACCGCCGATGAAATTGCCCGGGATGCCGACTTCTTCTGCTTCGGCACCAACGATCTGACGCAGATGACCTACGGTTTCTCCCGCGATGACGCAAGCAAATTCCTTCAGGCGTACTACAACGCAAAGATTTTCGAGAATGACCCGTTCACGAAGCTCGACCAGAATGGTGTCGGCAAGCTCATGGAACTGGCGATCAAGCTTGGCCGCGGCAGCAACCCGAAGCTTCATATCGGTATCTGCGGCGAGCACGGCGGCGATCCGGCATCCGTGGAATACTGCGACAGAATCGGTCTGGACTATGTATCCTGCAGCCCCTTCCGCGTACCGATCGCAAGACTGTCCGCTGCACAGGCATCCATCCGGCATAAACGCGAAGCTGAGGAAGCAAAAGCCTGAGCATAGTATCAGGCCGTGAAGCTGAAAAGCTGGCAGGCGTCAGGCCCTTCACCGGAGATTCTTCAGTGAAGGGCCTTCTGCAAAAAGCGCTGTGTATAAGCCAGACCGCCTCCTTCCGCGTCTTACATGCAGAAATCAAAAACATGTAAATCAAAAGCATGTAAATCAAAAAACATGTAAATAAGGAGCGGATCCGCAAGGCATTTCCTGCCTTCGGATCCGCTCCTTTTGCTGTATATTTCTGTCTTCCGCTCATGGGAGCTGAAGCTATCAAAGCTGAAGCTCATAAAAGCTGAAAGCCTTTCAGCCTCTGTTCTCCTTCAGTACCATGTGATGCGGCGTTCCGTTAACGAAAATCGGCTGAAGCTCGCCCTGAATCAGCGGCAGCGCGTATTTTACATAGCCATCGTTAATATCGGTTCCATCCTCTGTAATCCATTCTGCCGGCAGCGGACGCTCCACATCAGCGATATCGTGAATATCATGGATGCTGTATCCAACCTGATACGGATCACGGTTTTTAACGTCGATAACGATCATCTCACCGGTTCTGCCTTCATCCGCCGCCTGTGCCGCCAGATAGCCGCAGGCAAATGCTTCGTTGATATCGGTAAGGGAAGCGATATGCGTCGCTGCTCTCTGCAGCGTGGAGAACTCAATCGCTCTGGTCTTCAGGCCTGTCTCTGCGGCAACCTTGTTTGCCAGGGTAACGGCACAGCCGGAAAGCTGCTTGTGGCCGAAAGCATCAACATAGTCAGCGCCGCCGCCCAGCTCGCACACGAAACGGCCGTCGGCAACCTTGATTCCTTCGGATACGGCAATAACAACGGAGTGTTTTTCAGCAGCCAGTTTTTTAACTCTTGCCAGGAAATCATCCATATCGAAGGTTCTCTCCGGAACATAAATCATATCCGGTCCGCTGCAGTCCTCACCGCGGGAAAGAGCTGCCGCCGCTGTCAGCCAGCCGGCATGGCGTCCCATAATCTCGCAGATCAGGATGGTCGGCTTCTCAACACCGAAGGACTCGTTATCGCGGATAACTTCCTTCATGGATGTTGCAATATACTTTGCTGCGGATGCATAGCCCGGGCAGTGATCGGTAATCGGAAGGTCATTATCGATGGTCTTCGGAACACCCATAAATCTCTGCTTTTTGCCCTTCATCGCCGCATAATCGGAAAGCATCTTCACCGTATCCATAGAGTCATTTCCGCCGATGTAGAACAGGACTTCGATATTGTGTTTCTCAAGAATCTCGAAGATTTTATCGTAGACTTCTTCGTTGCCTTCGATTTTCGGAAGTTTATAACGGCAGGATCCAAGGAATGCAGACGGAGTTCTCTTCAGCAGTTCGATATCCTCGTCATTCCTGATATACTCTCCCATATCAACAAGATCGTCCTTCAGGAATCCCTCGATACCATGATGCATACCGTAAATTTTCTCAACTCCGATTTTTCTTGCATAGCTTACAACGCCTGCAAGCGAAGAGTTGATTACAGCGGTAGGACCGCCTGACTGTCCGACAACAATATTACCTTTCATTGTGGTTTCCTCCTGTATTCAATGTCTGGTTAAATTATTTATGTCAAAGCCCTCCCGCATATCCGCAGTATACGGGAAGATACGGGAACGCTTTCTACCAATTTTTATGAATCCGGCATCCTCAGAATGTGAACTTATCCGCAAAATAGCTGTCCAGCTCGTCAATCTTTACACGTACCTGCTGCATGGTGTCACGGTCACGAACCGTAACAGCCTGATCATTCTCCGAATCAAAATCGTAGGTAATGCAGTACGGTGTTCCGATTTCATCCTGCCTCCGGTAACGCTTTCCGATATTTCCTCTGTCATCGTAATCGCAGTTATACTTCCTGCAAAGCTTCGCGTAAATGGCTTCCGACGGCTCCGCCAGCTTCTTTGACAGCGGCAGCACGGCAATCTTTACCGGAGCCAGTGCCGGATGGAAATGGAGAACAGTGCGGACATCTCCGCCTTCCAGCTCTTCCTCATCGTACGCTTCGCACAGGAACGCCAGAACCACACGGTCAGCTCCCAGGGACGGCTCGATTACATACGGAAGATAACGCTCATTCTTCTGGTCATCAAAGTAGGTAAGGTCAACACCGGATACTTCCTGATGGCGGCCGAGATCGTAATCGGTACGGTCAGCAATACCCCACAGTTCTCCCCATCCGAACGGGAACGTGAACTCAATATCCGTGGTGCCCTTGGAATAGAAGGCAAGTTCCGCCGGGTCATGGTCACGCAGGCGCAGATGCTCGTCCTTCATTCCGAGGGAAATGAGCCAGTCGTGGCAGAACGAGCGCCAGTATTTGAACCAGTCCAGATCCGTACCCGGCTCGCAGAAGAACTCCAGCTCCATCTGTTCGAACTCACGGGTGCGGAAGGTAAAGTTCCCCGGCGTGATCTCGTTGCGGAAGGACTTGCCAATCTGGCCGATCCCAAACGGAAGCTTTTTCCGGGTTGTCCGCTGTACATTCTTGAAGTTTACAAAGATGCCCTGTGCCGTCTCCGGGCGCAGATAAACGGTTCCCTTCGCGTCCTCGGTAACCCCCTGGAAGGTCTTAAACATCAGGTTGAACTGACGGATATCGGTAAAATTATGGGCACCGCAGGAAGGGCACGGAACCTTGTGTTCCTCGATGAAATCCATCATCTCCTGCTGGGAATAAGCATCGATGGGCTTCGAAAGCGTGATGTTGTTTTCCTGGCAGTAGTCTTCAATCAGTTTATCCGCACGGAAACGCTCATGGCATTCCTTGCAGTCCATCAGAGGATCCGAAAACCCGCCCAGATGCCCGGATGCGACCCAGGTCTGCGGGTTCATAAGAATCGCGCAGTCAACGCCGACATTGTACTTACTCTCCGTGACGAATTTCTGCCACCATGCCTTTTTAACATTATTCTTCAATTCCACACCCAGCGGACCATAATCCCAGGTGTTTGCCAGACCGCCGTATATTTCAGAGCCCGGATATACAAATCCTCTGCCTTTCGCCAGCGCGACGATCTTATCCATTGTTTTTTCCATCGTGATCCTCCATCAAAAGTCATAAATAATATACAATAAGCCGTCCCCGGCAGATGCTGCCGAAGCAATGCCTGCGGCGCTGCCCTCCGCTTCGCTCTGCGCTTCCTGTGAGGCGGGGGCTTCTGTTTCGGAGGCTGCGCCGCTGTCCGGCACGGCTGTATATGCATCCAGAAGCTGTGCATTCGAACTTATATACGTAATCTTCCCGGGTACCTGAACGGTATGGGAAAAATCAGTAACCAGCACCTGATATTCCTTGTGGCTGAGCGGTTCCTTATTATCCATCGTATCTCCCGTTTTTCCATCCTCCACGCGAAGAAAGGACTGATTGAATTCGTATCCGGCCATCTCTGCATTCAGCATTGAGCCGTTGAAAAACGGAATATGGTTAAAATCCCGGTAGTCCTTTGCGGAAGCATAGGTTAGAACCAGCATAACCTGCCCGTTTTCCGTCTGCCAGGAACCTTCACGGACTGTACCCGCCCCGTGTTCAGCGGTATAGTCGCTGATTGAGCTTTTGATCATGGATGAAAGCTCATCCGGACTGTAATAACTCTGATTCAGCGTATCGATTATGGTTTCCGTTAACGTGCCGTCCTGTGAAATCTGAACTGCGGTACGGTCCGGGGTCCAGTCCTGCCTCGCCTTCTTCTCACAGCCTGTCATAAGGCACAGAGCCAGGCCGGCTGCGGTCAGGGCGGGCAGAAAACGTTTTCTGCCTTTGCTCATCTTAACTCCAACATAAATCCTTCCGTTTTATATCCTGCCTCGCCTATCATAACATACCTTATGTGCTTATGTCTCACATTTTTTAGCCAAACATGGAATTTAATACGTCCAGAGACTTGAAATTGTGATTCACAATCCGGCGGCGGATCCTTTGCTGCTGCGTTTCAATTTCCTTCAGCACCTCCTCCGAGACGGTGAACGAATACAGTTTCTTCAGGGGGGAGGTCAGAATGAAATAAAACGAATATCGCGCAGCTTCACTAAGTGATGAATCACTGACCACATCCGTCGGATACTCTCCGTTGATTTCCATCAGACGGATCTCATAGATACAACGCACCAGGCGGTCCGGAATTTTCGGATTCAGCAGTGCTTTCAGTGAAATATACAGAAGATTCAGCGTGTCGGAAGACTCCATGTTCTCCTGTGTGTACCAGGCGGCAAACTCAAGAAAATAGCTGCCATAGCACATTCCCTCCACGTCCTCGCGGAAGCCCTGGAAATAATTGCTGATGCGCGCCGAAAGAAGGGTGTAGGCATTCTGTCCTTCCACCACCGTGAAGGTTCCAAAGCAGAACGGATTCGTGGCTGCCAGCAGCGTACTGTGGGGCCGGCTGGCTCCTCTGGCAAATGCCGTTATTTTTCCGCGCTCGCGTGTCAGAAGCACAATCCGGCGCCCGAAATCGCCGGACGCCGTCATCTGAAGAACCATTCCGTTCAAATCCATATCCTGGCTCATGTTCGGCATTATCCTATATCCTTCCGGCGGTAGCCGAAGCTGCGGATCATCGCGTCATTATCGCGCCAGTCGCGGCGCACTTTCACCCACAGTTTCAGGTTCACCTTCATCTCCATCATTTTTTCAATGTCGATTCTGGCTGAAGTCCCGATCCGGCGGAGCATGCTGCCGTTCTTTCCTATTATAATACCCTTATGGCTTTCGCGCTCGCAGATAATGACAGCCTCGATATCGCAGATTCCGGAGCCGTCCTCCCGCTCATGCATCTTTTCAATGGTTACCGCTATCCCGTGCGGAATTTCGTCATTAAGACAGCGAAGCGCTTTTTCGCGGACAATCTCCGCCGCAATGTCCCGCATCGTCTCATTCGTAACGGTTTCCTCGTCATAGAACGGCTGTCCGTAGGGAAGATAGCGGTAAATCACCTCAATAAGTTCATCCAGCCCGGTTCCTTTCATGGCGCTGACCGCAGCGGTTTCATCGAAGCGGCACAGATTGCGGTAGTTATCAAGGCAGGCGGCGGCCCGGGACTTATCCACGGTATCAATCTTATTCATGACCAGAATTACCGGAACCTTCACCCGTGACAGCTTCTGTGCGATCAGCTGTTCTCCCTTCCCGATATAATCCACCGGTTCTGTCAGCCAGAGAATCACATCGGCCTCCTCCAGCGTCCTCTCAGCCACCAGATCCATATACTCGCCGAGCCGGTTTTTCGCCTTGTGAACACCGGGCGTATCGAGAAAAACAATCTGTCCGCGCTCATCCGTGTACACCGTCTGAATCCGGTTCCGGGTTGTCTGGGGCTTACTCGATGTGATGGCAATCTTCTGGCCTACCAGATGATTCATCAGTGTTGATTTTCCTACGTTCGGCCGGCCGACAATGGCGGCAAAACCGGATTTATATTTTGCGTCAGGCATTTTTCACCTCATACCTTAAAACCAGGAAAACTGCATCCTCCCTCTTCGCCGGTGCTTACAGCTCGCTCACACGGTCAAACAGGTCTTTTTCCTCTTCCAGTTTCTGTTCGCTGCCGAGCACCGTCAGATTGTTCTGCTTCAGTGCCGCCTCCACCATGTCCGCAAGAGCCCGGATATCCTCCTGTGTGCAGTTGAGCACCTGATCCCGTTCCTTCTGAAGACTCTCGTACGTTACGTGATCCATAAGCATTGCCATGGAGCGCGCACCCAGATCCGCCGGGGTGAGCGGCGTATCCATGCCGCTGATGGTTCCGATCACGTACTTTGTCATATCGCGCGGTTCCACCGTAAAGGTGCGGATATATTCCGGAATTCCGTCATAAATCTGATTCGTGCGCCTGCAGTGCGGATCACGGTAGGAGGCGAAGGTTGTATTTCCATTGCGGGCAAAGCTTCCGCTGCAGCCGTAGGCTCCGCCTACCACGCGCAGCTGGCTCCACAGGTAATCGTAGCTCATGATCACACTGAGTACCTTCAGGGCGGCGTTATACGTATAGCCCTCTTTGACAAAATTGCCGCAGCGGGCAACATACTGCACCTGCCCCGGAGTTTTGAAGCCTTCCCTGCATGGTGCGTACAGCTGAACCGGCAGATACCGGAAACTTTCCTGCGCCGGCGTATGCACGGGTGCCGGAAGTGCACCGGCTCCCTTCGCTTGTGCTGCCAGGTTCTCCGCCAGCGGGCATAGAACGGAAAGCGCTTCCCCGGAACCGGTATAGCTTACCAGCATATCCCCTTTGCCAAGAACCGTATGCAGCACCTTCTGCATTCTTTCACAAATCCCGGATTTTCTGTCTTCAAAATGATCATCCAGGTCCCGGAGCAGATCATAGAAGGCAATGCCGTCGATCTGATCATTCACCCAGGCGGCGGCAGAGTAATGTGCCGCGCAGCGTGCGGCTGCTGTTGAAGATCCGGCAGCGCTGAGTGCTGTCTCCAGCCGTGAGCGCAGATGGCGGATAATCTCGTGCACCCTCTTCTCATCGGTAAGCTTCGATGTAAACAGAAGCTCCCTGGCCATATCGAACGAATAAGGGATCTTATCCTCCAGGGTCCGGATCGTGATACCGAATCCGGCTTTTATTTTCTCCGTGTCTTCCGCATCCGGGAATACGGAGATGACCGGGCTGATGCCTCCGGTATTCATGTTGATCTCATTGGAAAGATCCGTATAGCTGTAGTGTTCCGTATCCACGCTGCCGATCACGTTCTTCAGCAGTCCGGCATAGGGCAGATCTTCCGGAGATACCTGCGACATATCGAACAGAATCGATATATAAGCGATGCCATTCGTCCAGTAATCATGGCGGATCAGTTTTGTGCCCTTCAGCTCCATCGTTTCGTTGCTGGCCGGCAGTGCCTCCCGGCGCAGGTCCTTCCTTGAAAGCATTGGTATTTTCTCCAGCTCCTCCTGCGTAGAAGGAGTTTCCTGAAAAGCGCGCAGTTTCTTCGTCTTCTCAATCTGCGCCTCAATGTCTTCCGCACTCATGGAAGCTTTTACCGAAGAAAGCTTTTCCTTCTGTGCCTGATCCTCCCGGGCCGTCATTCCCTTCTTCGGGTTCATAATAATCAGGGATGAATGAGGATTATGGATCAGATATTGATCGATTAGTTTTTCAAAATATCCGGTTCCCACCTGCTTTTTCAGGTAATCGAAGTCATCAACCGCATGCAGATAGGAGAAGGCCATATCGTCATCGTAAAGCCAGCTGTCAAACACATCAAGGCCGTAGATCAGGCCTTTCGGGAATCGGCCGTAATCCGCCTCCCGGAACTTGAATTCCATGCTGTTGATACCGGCACGCAGTGCCTTTTCATTGACGCCCTCGCTGACGATGGTCTGCAGTGTGCCGCGGATGATGGACATGAACTTATCTTCATTGGAAGGATCCGCTCCCCGGGCAATAATCGAAAATACCGGCTGATAAATGCCGCTGTCGTAGGATCCGTCGATATCGCCGGCAACCCCTGCATCAATCAGCGCCTTTTTCACCGGTGCCCCCGGAGCTTCCAGCAGGGCATACTCGAGAACCGCCATCGCGTTTGCAAGCTTTGTATCCAGGCTGGTGGCAACGACCGTGCTGTAGGCAAAATAGGTATTATCTCTGTCCTCCCCGTCCTCCGGCGCCGGATAATCTCTCACCACGCGCTTCATCGCCGGGAACGGCTTTTGCAGCGCAATGGCGGAATCGACCGGTGCACAGTCAAAGCATCTCAAATATTCGCTGTCAAGGAAGTTCAGGCGCTCCTCGTAATCCATCTTTCCGTACAGATAAATGTAGCTGTTGGAAGGATGGTAGTATTTGCGGTGAAAATTTAAGAATTCTTCGTACGTCAGATTCGGAATATCCGCCGGATATCCGCCGGATTCGAAGAAATAGGTGTTATCCGGAAACAGTGAGCGGTTGATTTCATGATCCAGGATATCGTCCGCGGAGGAATAAACACCCTTCATCTCATTGTAAACAACCCCGTTGACAACCAGATCATCCTCCGGTTTTTCGATCACATAGCTCCAGCCTTCCTGGCGGAAAATCTCTTCCTTCTTATAAATATTCGGATAGAAAACGGCGTCCAGATATACATCCATCAGGTTGGCAAAATCCCTGTCATTCGTGCTGGCGACCGGAAACATGGTCTTATCCGGGTAGGTCATGGCATTGAGGAACGTATTCATGGAACCCTTTACCAGCTCCACAAACGGATCTCTGGAGGGAAATTTCCGACTCCCGCACAGGACGGAATGCTCCATGATATGTGCTTTTCCGGTCGAATCATCCGGTGTCGTGCGAAAAGCAATATTGAAAACCTTGTTTTCATCCTCGTTCTCGAGCAGCATCACCCGTGCTCCGCTCTTTTTATGTCTCAGAAGATATCCGTGAGAAGCAACATCCGGAAGCTCTTCCTCTTTTACCAGCTCATAAGCCGGAATTCTGGATAAATCCATATTTTATCAACACTCCTTCTGAATTAGTAACTGGAGATCAGTACATGGGCTTCGTTTCGGCGCTGTTCCGGCACTCTTTCCCGGAAATATACCGATCGTTTTCATACGCTGCAGCCCCGGCAGCCTTACTGTCTTCGGATCCTCCTTCGATACATGCGAAGACATACGATGGCTCCGGCAGCGATCAGGGCCAGTATCAAAATCGCACAGTGCATGAAATAATTTTCCGGCAGTATATTGATCACCGGATCCGTGTCCGGATCAAACAGCCAGTAATTATTATGGAAGAAAATACGATGGAAACGAATAAAAAATTTCTGCCAGTCCAGTGCCGCCAGGATTCCCAGAACGGCCGGAATAGTTATCGCCAGAACCCCGGCTATTTTGAGATATCCATACTGCCTGCGCCTGTGTTTGGAAATAATGCCGGCCAGAGAAAAAACGCCTGTCACAATGCATCCGACTTCGATGACATCAAAAATCCGCTTCACCTGCGCGAAATGTATGGCGCCATGTTCCGACATTTTCAGCGTCGGAAACACAAGAGTTCCCCGATACCAGAACTGATTATAGTCAATCAGCCTGTCGTAATTGGCGCGGATTTCCGCCACCGGCATTCCGGAGCTCTTCTCTATTCCCAGCAGGGTAATATCCAGATAATACAGCCAGCGTGAATTCAAAACCAGCACAACCGAGAACGAAAAAATGAACAATGTAAGACAAATTGCAAGTATCCCATTGCCCGTCCTGCCGCCCCCGCCACGTCTCTTTTCATAACGGCTCATAAATAATCCTCTCCTGCTGCTCTCAGCATTTTACATACAAAACACATTGTACTTAATTCCCGGCTTTTATTCAAGAGCCTGCCCGTTTTATCCGAAGCGGCCGTTTTATCCGAAGCGGCCATAAGAAAAGGGCCTGCCGCTTGCGCGGCAGGCCCCTGACCTGTCATCGGGTTAAGCTGCTTATATTACTCTTCCGTCGGTCCGTAAAGTGTAACCAGCTTCTTGAGATATTCATATCTCTCAGCATTGCACTTTGCGTTCTTTGCGAACAGTCTGGCAGCTCTTTCCGGATTAGCTCTCTTCAGTGAGTTGTAACGTACTTCACCGTTCAGGAACTCATCCAGGTTGCCGGTCGGCTCCTTGGAGTCAAGAAAGAATGCCTGCTTGCCCTGCTCCTTCAGTGCCGGGTTGAAGCGGAACAGATGCCAGTAACCGGCCTCTACCGCCAGCTTCTCCTCGGTCTGTGCCTTGGACATACCTTTCTTGATACCATGGTTGATGCACGGTGCATAGCAGAATACGATGGACGGGCCGTGATAAGCCTCTGCCTCTGCCATCGCCTTGATGCACTGGTTCATATCAGCACCCATGGATACCTGTGCAACGTATACATAGCCGTAGCTCATGAAGATAGAAGCCATATCCTTCTTCTTCTGTTCCTTGCCGGCTGCAGCAAACTGAGCTACTGCACCAGGCTGGGTAGACTTGGAAGCCTGACCGCCTGTGTTGGAGTAAACTTCGGTATCGAATACCAGAACATTGATATCCTTGCCGGAAGCCAGAACATGATCCAGACCGCCGAAGCCGATATCGTATGCCCATCCGTCGCCGCCGAAGATCCACTGGGACTTCTTGGACAGGAAATCCTTATCCTTCAGGATGGTCTTCGCTTCATCGGAGCCGTCCGCTTCCAGAGCTGCAACAAGCTTCTTTGTAGCCGCGCCGTTCGCTGCGCCGTCCTCATAGGTAGCCAGCCACTCATCAGCAGCTGCCTTCACGCCTTCGGACTTCTCCGCCAGAGCGGCAACCTTATCTTTCAGGCTGGTACGCAGTGCATCGGCAGCAAGGAACATACCGAAACCAAACTCTGCGTTATCCTCGAACAGGGAGTTATCCCATGCCGGGCCATGGCCTTCTTTGTTCTTTGTGTACGGAGTGGACGGTGAGGAGTTGCCCCAGATGGAGGAGCATCCGGTTGCGTTGGCAATGTACATTCTGTCGCCGAACAGCTGTGTAGCCAGTTTCGCGTACGGAGTCTCGCCGCAGCCTGCGCATGCGCCCGAGAACTCAAGCAGCGGCTGTTTCAGCTGAGATCCCTTCACGGTGGTCGGTTTGAACTTGTCCAGAACATCCGACTTCTCATCCAGCGTTACCGCGTAATCGAAGTACTTCTGAATGTCGCGGTTCGCTTCTGCATTCTGCATGGACAGAGCCTTGTTGCCCTTCTTGCCCGGGCATACGTTCTCGCAGGAACCGCAGCCTGTGCAGTCAAGGTTGGAAACAACGATCGACCACTTATAATCAGCCATGCCGATCATCGGAAGCATCTTCATGCCTTCCGGAGCAGCGGCCGCTTCTTCCGCATTCAGAGCCACCGGACGGATAACCGCGTGCGGACATACATAAGAGCAGCGGCCGCACTGAATACAATTGTCCGGATCCCAGATCGGAACATTAACGGCAATGCCGCGCTTCTCATAGGCAGCGGTGCCGGACGGTGTTGCGCCATCCACATAGTCCTTGAAAGCAGATACCGGAAGAGAATTTCCTTCCTGTGCGCTTACCTTCAGCTGGATATTGTTAACGAAATCAACGGCGTCCTTGCTGCCCTTGTCCGTCTTATGGAAATCAAGCTCTTCATCTTTGCAGTCAGCCCACGCAGCCGGAACCTTGACTTCCACGACTCTCTGAGCGCCGGCATCGATGGCATCCCAGTTCTTCTTAACAACATCATCGCCCTTGCGGCCGTAGGTTGCCTTTGCAGCAGCCTTCATCAGCTCGATGGCCTTCTCTTCCGGAATAATTCCGGTCAGCTTGAAGAATGCGGACTGAAGAATGGTGTTGATTCGGGTCGGGCCCATGCCTACTTCAATACCGGTCTTAACGCCGTCGATGGTGTAGAATTTGATGTGGTGCTGTGCCATGTATCTCTTCACCTGGCCGGGCAGATGCTTCTCAAGTTCTTCTCCTGTCCACGGGCAGTTCAGAAGGAATGTACCGCCGTCCACCAGTTCCTGAACCATGTTGAACTTACGGATGTAGGACGGATTGTGGCATGCTACGAAATCTGCCTTGTGAATCAGATAAGTAGATTTAATCGGCTTCTTTCCGAAACGCAGGTGGGACATGGTAACACCGCCGGACTTCTTGGAGTCGTAATCGAAATACGCCTGCGCGTACATATCGGTGTTATCACCAATGATCTTGATGGAGTTCTTGTTCGCACCAACGGTACCATCAGCGCCAAGGCCCCAGAACTTGCAGTTTACGGTTCCTTCCGGAGTTGTAACGAGCGGCTCACCCATCGGAAGGGAAAGACCGGTAACATCATCAACGATGCCGATGGTGAAGTGTTCTTTTTCGTGGTTGTTGTAAACAGCTACGATCTGTGACGGAGTTGTATCCTTGGAACCCAGGCCGTAACGTCCGCCGAAAATCCTGACATTTTCGAACTTACTGCCCTTCAGAGCCGCAACAACATCGAGATAAAGCGGTTCGCCCTCGGATCCCGGCTCTTTTGTTCTGTCGAGAACAGAAATCTGCTTTACTGTATCCGGAAGCGCAGCAATCAGAGACTTGGCATCAAACGGTCTGTACAGACGAACCTTGACAACGCCCACCTTCTCGCCAGCCTTCAGCAGGTAGTCTACGGTCTCCTCAATCGTATCACATGCAGAACCCATGGCAATGATCACGTGCTCTGCATCCGGTGCACCATAGTAATTGAACAGTTTGTAGTCTGTTCCGATGCAGGCATTGACCTTATCCATGTACATCTGAACAATGGCCGGCATCTCATTATAGAATACGTTGGAAGCTTCTCTTACCTGGAAGAAAATATCCGGGTTCTGGGCAGAGCCTCTCTGGCACGGATGGTTCGGGTTGAGAACCTGATCTCTCCAGGCCTGCAGAGCGTCAAAATTGAACATTTCCTTCAGATCATCATAATCCCAGGTCTCGATCTTCTGAATTTCGTGAGATGTACGGAAACCATCGAAGAAGTTGATGAACGGAAGACGGCCCTCGATCGCTGCCAGATGCGCTACCGGTGTCAGGTCCATAACTTCCTGTACGGAAGATTCGCACAGCATGCAGACACCAGTCTGGCGGCATGCGTAAACATCGGAATGATCGCCGAAGATAGAAAGAGCGTGGCTGGCTACGGCACGGGCGGATACATCGATAACGCCCGGAAGTCTTTCGCCGGCAATCTTATACAGGTTCGGGATCATAAGAAGCAAACCCTGTGATGCGGTGTAAGTAGTTGTCAGAGCACCCGCTGCCAGAGAACCGTGAACTGCGCCTGAAGCACCTGCTTCCGACTGCATCTCGGTAATCTTCACCGTTTCTCCGAAAATGTTCTTACGCCCCTGGGTTGCCCACTCGTCTGTGTGCTCAGGCATAACAGATGAAGGGGTAATCGGGTACATGGCAGCAACGTCGGTAAATGCATAGGAAGCATGAGCCGCAGCTTCGTTGCCATCCATGGTCTTCATTTTTCTTGCCATTTGCGTTTTCCTCCTTATTTTTGAGACAGCCGCCCTAAGCAGCTTTCTTGCGTGACATTATGTCAATCAAAATTATATTATCACAATGAAGCATATTTGTCTATTTTCATGAAGATAAAAAAAACAGAGTCAATGCTTTTTTGTTATTGCACTATAAAGCATTGGCTCTTATTCTTCCGTTTATTCACTTTCGGGAAAGCTGCAGCCGCTGAAGCGAAAGGCTTCAGTCATCCTCCTCTTCACTTTCATTGGTTGTATAAATGGTTCTCTTGCGGGCCATCTCATCGTTCGCCAGATAATCATCGTACGTGGTTACCTTGTCAATCATCTTCCCGTTCGGCAGTATCTCCATAATGCGGCTGGCGGTCGTCTGCACAATCTGATGGTCACGGGATGAAAACAGCATGACCCCGGGGAATTTGATCATACCGTCGTTAAGAGCGGAGATTGATTCCATGTCCAGATGGTTGGTTGGTTCATCCAGAATAAGTACATTGGCTCCGGAAATCATCATTCTGGAAAGAAGACAGCGCACCTTTTCTCCCCCGGAAAGCACCCTGACCTGCTTGTCGCCGTCCTCTCCGGCGAACAGCATGCGGCCGAGAAAGCCGCGGACATAGCTGGCATCCTTAATTTCGGAATACTGGGTCAGCCAGTCGGCAATCGTCAGATCGCAGTCGAACTCCTTCTTATAATCCTTTGGGAAATAGGCACGGCTGGTGGTAACGCCCCACTTGATTTTGGCACCCGGATCCGGTTCCTCCTCTCCCATGAGAATCTGAAAGAACAGGGTCTTGGCTTGCTCGCATCCGCCCACCAGGGCGACCTTGTCGTCATGGCCAAGCGTAAAAGTAAGGTCATCCAGAATTTTAACCCCTTCCACCGTTTTGGAAAGATGCTCCACCTGCAGAACCTCATTGCCAATGGTGCGGTTCGGGCGGAAATCAATATACGGATATTTCCGGCTGGAGGGTTTGATTTCATCAAGCTCGATTTTTTCCAGCGCCCGCTTGCGGCTGGTTGCCTGTTTTGACTTGGAAGCATTGGCGGAGAAACGGGCAATGAATTCCTTCAGTTCCCTGATTTTCTCCTCTTTCTTCTTGTTTGCCTCCTTCATCTGGCGGATGGCCAGCTGGCTGGACTGTACCCAGAAATCATAATTCCCGGCGTAAAGCGTAATCTTGCTGTAGTCGATATCAGCAATCTGCGTGCATACCTTATTCAGGAAGTAACGGTCATGAGAAACGACAATGACCGTGTTCTCAAAGTTGATCAGAAATTCTTCCAGCCATCCGATGGCATCCAGGTCCAGATGGTTCGTCGGCTCGTCCATCAGAAGGATATCCGGTTTGCCGAAAAGGGCCCGGGCCAGAAGTACCTTCACCTTCTCATTGCCGGTCAGATCCTTCATCATCTTCTGATGCAGCGACTCGTCAATTCCAAGTCCGTTCAGCAGGTTTTCCGCGTCGGACTCGGCTTCCCAGCCGTTCATCTCCGCGAACTCACCCTCCAGCTCGCTGGCTTTAATGCCGTCCTCGTCGGAGAAATCCGCTTTTGCGTACAGGGCTTCTTTCTCCTTCATGATATCATAGAGGCGCTGATTGCCCATAATAACCGTATCCATAACCGGATAGTCATCAAATTTGAAGTGATCCTGCTCCAGCACACTGATACGCTGTCCCGGCGTGACGGTGATCGTTCCGTTGGTTGTATCAAGATCTCCCGAAAGGATCTTTAGAAATGTAGATTTGCCTGCTCCGTTTGCTCCGATGATGCCATAGCACTCGCCTTCAACGAATTTAATGTTAACATCTTCAAAGAGCGCCTTTTTCCCGACCCGGTAGGTCACATTATTTGCACTGATCATTCTTTGTCCTCAAAACTATCCTTAATGTTCTCTTTCAGCTTGTCCATGAAGCCTTTCTTTTTCTTCGGCCTGCTTCCTTCCGTTTTCAGTTTTTCCTCTTCCGGCTCCTTTTCCTGCGGAATATCCGCCCCGAGTGTACGGCCGGTGTTCTCGTCAAACTGGCGCAGAAGTTCCTTCGCCTCCGCGCTCATGCGGGTTGGAACCCTGACATTCAGCGTAACATACTGGTCGCCGCGGGATGCCGAATTGCGCACGGAAGGAACTCCCTTTCCCTTCAGGCGGACACGGGTTCCCGGCTGCGTTCCTGCCTTTACAGTATACAGCATATCACCGTCTACGGTATGTATTTTTACATCATCCCCGAGGGCTGCCTGGGCAAATGAAATATCCTCGGTGCAGTACAGATCCATACCCTGACGGGCGAAATACGGATCCGCGGATACGGAAACTTCGATCAGAAGATCGCCTCTTGCGCCTCCGTTTTTTCCCGGATTGCCCTCGCCGCGAAGACGGATGGACTGTCCATTGTCAATGCCGGCGGGAATGGATACGGAAATAATCTTTTTTGCAGACTTGTATCCGGTTCCGTAGCAGTCCGGACATTTCTCCCGGATTATTTTTCCGGTCCCGCGGCAGTCCGGACAGGTCTGCACGTTCTGCACGGTTCCGAAGAATGACTGCTGCGTATATACAATCTGTCCGCGCCCCTGGCACTTCGGGCAGACAACCGGGGTTGTTCCCGGCCTGGCGCCTGTCCCATGGCAGGTCGGGCATTCTGTCTTCTGAACGATGGACACTTCCTTCTCGCAGCCCTTCACTGCATCCATGAAAGAGATCCGCACAGAAGAATAAAGGTTCTCGCCCTGCACCGGTCCATTGGATGACCTGGATCTGTTCCGGAAAGCACCGCCGAAAAGATCGCCGAAGATATCTCCGAACATGTCGTTGATATCATCCATGTTTGTATAGTCGAAGCCGGAACCACCGCCCGCTGTCTCATCAAAGGCAGCCATACCGAACTGATCGTACTTTGCACGCTTCTGAGGATCACTCAGAACGGCGTACGCTTCCGTAGCTTCCTCAAATTTCTTTTTGGCGTTCTCATCACCCGGGTTCATATCCGGATGATACTTCTTGGCCAGCTGCCTGTATGCTTTCTTTATCGCGGCTTCATCCGCATTCCTGTCTACCCCAAGGACCTCGTAATAGTCTCTTTTCTCTGACATAAATAAACCTTTCTATCCAAACCTGCCATTATAAACCGTGAACCGACAATGGCCCCTGGCTTTCGCCAGGGGTCAGCCTGTTTATTTGTTTGACATTCTATGATATGAGTGTCAAAAGTACCTTTTGCCACTCATTTATGATTACGCGTGGTTTCGTTGCTCCGCAACTCCCACCACGCTGCCACATTCGGCA
>ONLK01000005.1:0-85483 GCA_900318615.1 uncultured Eubacteriales bacterium | reverse complement strand
GGGGCGTGTCAATAAGTCCTGCCACCACTCGCATGCAAGCATGCGTGGCGGCGGACTTTTGACACGGTAATCATTCTATAACATAATGAAACGATTTGCAACCGCCGATTATACCTCGCGGTAGTCTCCGTCAACCACATCATCATTCGGATTGGATCCGCCGTTGCTGCCCGCGCCGCTGCTGCCGGTGCCCGGGTTAGCGCCTGCTCCCGGATTAGCGCCGTTTGCACCGCCGTTCTGCTGGGCCTGCTGCTCATAAACCTTCGCAAACAGCTTCTGTGCGGAATTCATCAGTTTCTCCTTGCCGCTCTTGAGATCATTGATCTGCTGATCGGTAAGATCATCGCCGCACTTTGCAATGGTATCCTTCAGTGCATTCAGGTCTGCCTGAATCTCGTTCTTGTCATTTGCATCCAGCTTGTCGCCGGCTTCATTCATAGCCTGCTCCACCTGGAATACCATGGAGTCGGCCTCGTTCTTTGCGTCGATGCCATCCTTACGCTTCTTATCCTGAGCCTCGTAAGCCTTCGCATCGTTGACAGCCTTCTGGATATCCTCCTCCGACATATTGGATCCGGAAGTAATGGTGATATGCTGTTCCTTTCCGGTTCCCAGATCCTTCGCGGATACATTTACAATACCGTTGGCATCGATGTCGAAGGTAACCTGAATCTGCGGAACGCCTCTTCTTGCCGGAAGAATGCCGTCCAGACGGAACTGGCCCAGCGTCTTGTTATCCCTTGCAAACTGACGCTCGCCCTGTACTACGTGGATATCTACGGAAGTCTGGTTATCTGCAGCCGTAGAGAAGATCTGGCTCTTGGAGCACGGAATCGTTGTGTTTCTCGGAATCAGGACAGTGGAAACGCCGCCCAGAGTCTCGATCGCCAGTGACAGCGGGGTAACATCCAGAAGAAGGACATCTCCGGCACCGGCATCACCGGCAAGCTTGCCGCCCTGGATGGAAGCGCCGATTGCTACGCACTCATCCGGGTTCAGTGTCTTGCTGGGCTCCTTGCCTGTCAGCTGTCTTACCTTATCCTGTACCGCCGGGATACGGGTAGATCCGCCGACCAGCAGAACCTTGCCCAGATCCGCCGCTGTGATGCCTGCATCACGCAGCGCGTTCTGAACCGGAACTGCCGTCGCTTCCACCAGATCATGGGTCAGCTCGTCAAACTTTGCCTTGGACAGATCCATCTCAAAATGAAGCGGACCGTTCTCGTTCATGCTGATGAACGGAAGGTTGATGTTCGTTGTAGTTGAAGAAGAAAGTTCGATCTTGGCCTTTTCGGCAGCTTCCTTCAGTCTCTGCATGGCCATCTTATCCCTGGTAAGATCAATGCCGTTCTTCTGCTTAAAATCCTGTACCATGTAATCAACAATTCTCTGGTCGAAATCATCGCCGCCCAGATGATTGTTGCCGTTGGTAGCCATTACTTCAATAACGCCGTCACCGATATCGATGACCGATACATCGAAGGTACCGCCGCCAAGGTCATATACCATAACCTTCTGCTCTTTTTCGTTATCAAGACCGTAAGCCAGTGCGGCAGCCGTCGGCTCGTTGATGATACGTTTTACATCCAGTCCGGCAATACGTCCGGCGTCCTTGGTTGCCTGACGCTGAGCGTCGTTGAAGTATGCCGGGCATGTGATAACCGCCTCGGTAACTTTCTCACCAAGGTAAGCTTCCGCGTCACCTTTCAGCTTCTGAAGGATCATAGCTGAAATTTCCTGCGGCGTGTAGTTCTTTCCATCGATGTTTACCTTATAATCCGTACCCATTTTTCTCTTGATAGAAGAAATGGTACGGTCCGAATTCGTAACTGCCTGACGTTTTGCCGGTTCTCCGACGAGTCTTTCACCACTCTTTGTAAATGCAACTACGGACGGAGTTGTTCTGGAGCCCTCCGCGTTTGCGATAACAGTTGCTTTTCCGCCTTCCATAACGGCTACGCAGCTGTTTGTTGTACCAAGGTCAATACCAATGATTTTTCCCATAACTTTGTCCTCCTGAATACGTTCTTCTTCCATTATCAAAATTCCTGCAAAGGCAGGTTCTGTATTTCATTTTTATTTTATTACCGCCCGGATTAAATCCTGCAGCGGTGATCAGTTCGCCACTTTCACCATACTGTGGCGGACAACCTGTCCGCGGTAGGTGTAGCCTTTCTGAAGCTCTTCGGCTACGATGTTCTCTCCCAGGCTTTCATCCTCCACATGCATCACGGCATTGTGAAGATTGGGATCAAACTCTTTTCCCCTCGCCTCGATCGGCCTGACATCCAGCGACTCAAGTGCTGTAACCAGCTGCTTGTATGTTTTCTGCATCCCCTGTACGAACGGGTCGTCCTTATCGGCGGTTGCCAGCCCGCGTTCAAAATTATCGACAACCGGCAGAATTTTTTCAATCACACTCTTCGCGCCAACCTCAAACATCGCCGATTTTTCTTTTTCCGTTCTCTTCCGGTAATTGTCGAACTCGGCCAGCTGCCGGAGACAGCGGTCATTCAGTTCTTCGATCTTTTCGTCCTTTTTATCCTTTTTCTTCTTAAAGAAACCAGATTTGTCGGATCCGTCTTCCGCCTTCTTCCCGTCCGCTTCCGCCTTCTCCGTTTCCTTTCCGGTTTCTTTCGGATCTTCTGCATCCTTCAGCTGTTCTTTGTCAGCAGCCTCTGATTTTAGGTTTTTATTATCTTCTTTTGCTGAGGAAGGGTCATCAGCGCCGTCCGTCACTTTTTTATTCATGACATCCTCTGTCTTCTGTTCTTCCTTCTTATCTTCCATATCCGGATCACCTTTCGTTTTATTTATAAACATAAACCCTCCCGGCTATCTGGTCCGGGACTTCGTCTATCCTTTCTGAACTTCATCCGGCTGCACTGCATTTTTGCCGCCTGAAGTTTTCACTGTATCCTCCGGGCCCAAAGTGCCTGCCTCCGCGCCCGCATCTTCGCCGCTGCTGCTGAGCCCGCCAAGTTCGGTTGTGACATTCTTCAAAATTCCGATCACCTTGCCGTAATCCATTCGCTTCGGGCCGAGAATTCCTATTTTGCCTCCTTCATGGAACTTACCTGCGTCTCCTGACCGATGTAAACATGGATACCGCTGTCACCGTTTCCGTCCTCCGGCCTGGCTTCACTGCCGTCGCTGCGAAGGAACTCGGTCAGTTCATTCTTCTCCTCAAAGGCACCGATCAGCTCGCTGGCCTTTTCGGAATCGGACAGTTCCGGGTACTTGAAGATGTTGGTCGTGCCGCTGGTATAAATCTCAACATCGTTTTCTTCGCTGATTGCCTCCGCCACCGCATCCAGCACCTTGCTGATGACTTCGTTTTTAATTCCGGATGCTTCCTTCAGCCGGGCGATGGTTCCGAGATTAATCTGCTCGATGTTCAGGCCGGCCAGGCTCTGGTTAAGGATTACATTCAGCTTCAGAACTGTTTCATGGTCAAGCCCGTGCTCGATGTTGATGATTTTATTCCGGACCGCATTTGCCTCGGTCACGGTTGTCGCCAGAATCTGCATCGGACTGACAATAGAAAGCTGGATGAATTTCAGTTTCGTCCGATGATACTGCGGTCCGGTGATCATGGTCGCGTAGTTGGTATTGGCAGCCAGATACTTGACGATCTGCTTGAGAAGCTCCTCTGTCCTGTCCTGACGCTGCATCACAAGCCCGGTCATGGTCGAAAACTCATTTTCCTTTTCCCGGATCTTCTCGCTGACCCTGCGATCGACTTCCTCATCCTTCTCCTGCATCATGCGGTCGACATAGAACCGGTACCCTTTATCCGAAGGAATCCGGCCGGCCGATGTATGAGGCTGAAGAATGTATCCCATCTCTTCCAGGTCGGACATTTCATTCCGGATGGTAGCGGAGCTTAAGTTCAGGTCCGGAAACTTTGAAATTGTTCTGGAACCTACCGGCTCGCCTGTCTCCAGGTATGTCTTGATAATAGCTTTCAGGATCGTCCACTTGCGATCATCCATCTCCGCCCCCATGCTGAACTCATCTCCTTTTGTATTGTTAGCACTCGGTAAATTGGAGTGCTAACATTAACTATGGATAATAATAGACCGATGATTTTGCTTTGTCAACACCTTTTCCGAAATTTGGATGAAAATTCCATGGAAAAAGCGCGAAAAAAAACAGCGGATCGCCTGATTGCTCTCCGCCGTATGTTATGTTCTTTTCCTCTACCCGCCTTCCGGACTCCTGCCGCCTTCCCGCCTTTACCCGAATATCTGACGGAGGACATAGTCATGAATGGCACGGTATTGTTCCTGCGTATAATGGATACCGTCGATGGTCTCAAATCCTTCTTTTTTCATCCATGTGTACGTATCAATATAAGTGTCCGGATAAGCCGCCTTTATCTGAGCATTAAAGGACGTAATCATATCATCCGTCACCGCTTCCTCCATATCCTCATTCACCGGGTTGACAGACATGTAATAAAAGACGGTATCCGGGAAGGCTTCCTCCACCTCCGCGTATTCCTCCAGATAGTGCCCGATGGCGTATTCATCCGGCACATCATTCACACCAAGATTGAATACCACCGGAAGGTTTGGAGCCTTCCGGATAGCATCCGCCATTTCATCATATCCTTCTTCCTCAAACCACCGGAGCCCTTCGCCGCTCTCCCCGATGTAAACGCACCGGTCGCCGGTTTCCTCTTCAGCCCATCCCATACCGACCGTTCTGGAGTCTCCGACAAATATTACCTTTCTTTCAGACATATCCTCTTCTGACTCCTCTGTTTTCTCCTCCGGGGACTCCTGCGTCAGACGGTCTGCTTTTTTCCCGCCGCTTTTCTCACTGTCCGCCGCAGGTGCCGGCCGCATGCCTTCCGATGAGTCCTTCAGCATACCCTCATAGCTGGCTCCCAGCTGTTTTGCCCTCTCAAGACTGTCCTCTTCCTCCGAAGTAATCTGCCTGGTTCGCTGTCCGATCCGGATAGCAGACCCGGCAAGAAGAACAATGAGTATGCAAATGATTATAATCCAGATGCTGCTTTTTTTATCCATAATTTTATACTGTATCTTCCGGAACTGATAATCATAACGCTGAGGGCAAAAAGTCTTTTGACCCCGGACGGTGTCCTCAGGTCAGAAGAAAATCTGCCATCACGTAATTGGAAAGATCCATGCCCCGATCCGTCAGGCTGAATCTCCCGTCCCGAAGCTGTGCAAGTCCCTCCCTGCAGAACCTCTCCATTTTCCCCGGATAAACTTCCTCTATGCTCCTTCCGAATGTCCGGTAAAAATCATCCAGACAAACTCCCCGTGTCATGCGAAGACCAAGAAACATGGTCTCCTCCATCTCGTTCCTGACAGAGAGCGTCTGCAGCTCTTCTGCATGAAAATCTTCCTTCAGATAGCTGTTCCAATCCCGGGAAACATGAAAACGAACCGGCCCCGTCCCCCGGGAGCCGAAAAGTTTCTGCGCGTTTCTTCTATATAATAAGGAAGAAGCTCCGAGCCCAAGTCCGATATATTCCCGCCGCGTCCAGTAACCGCTGTTGTGCACGCTCTTAAAACCATTCCTGGCATAATTGGAAATTTCATAGCGATGAAAACCGGCATCCGCCATCCGCCGCCGCGTTTCCTGCTCCATGGCCGCCACCGCATCCTCGGATGGAAGATGCGACGGCCGTTTTCCGGCGCCGCGCCGTTCATCGTCCTCATGATACAGCCGGTAAAACTCTGTACCGGGCTCAATGATCAGGCTGTAAACAGACAGGTGCTCCGGTCTCAGATCCAGAACTTTTTTCAGCGTTTCCGTCCAGGATTCCACGGTCTGCCCCGGCAGGCCGTACATCAGATCCACACTGATATTCTCAAACCCGGCTTCCCTGGCCTGGAGATAATTCTCCCTGAAATCGCTGAACCTGTGAATACGGCCAAGCCTGGCAAGCTCCGTATCATCCGCGCTCTGAAGTCCCAGGCTGAGCCGGTTAATTCCAAAGGAACGGTAAGCTTCCAGCTTCTCCCGGTTCAAGGTACCGGGATTGCATTCCATTGTAACCTCGCAGTCCGATGTCAGCTCAAAACAGCGATGGACGGCATCCACTATCCGGCCGGCCTGTTCCGTATTCAGTACGGAGGGCGTTCCGCCTCCCAGAAATACACTGACGGTGCGTCCCGGAAGGGCCCAGCGCTCTGTCTGCTTTTCCAGCGCCTCCACATACTTTTCCCGGACAACCGCGTCCGCCGGCGCCGAAAGGAAATCACAGTAGCGGCATTTCCGGACGCAGAACGGAATGTGGACATACACCTCCAGTTCCCGGGAATCTGTGTCAGTCATCATCCAGTTTGAGCACATTGAGAAATGCCTTTTGAGGAATCTGCACACTTCCGATCTCGCGCATCTTCTTCTTTCCTTCCTTCTGCTTCTCCAGAAGCTTCTTCTTCCGGCTGATGTCGCCGCCGTAACACTTGGCAAGCACATCCTTGCGCATCGCGCGCACCGTCTCACGGGCAATGATGCGTCCGCCGACGGCGGCCTGAATTGGGATGTCAAAGAGCTGCCGCGGAATCTCATCCTTCAGCTTCTCACACATTTTCCGGCCCCGCTCGTAGGCGGTGTCTGCAAAGACGATGAAGGAGAGTGCATCGACCGGCTCATGGTTCACCAGTATATCCAGCTTTACCAGCTCCGAGCGCTGATAGCCCTTCAGCTCGTAATCAAAGGATGCGTAGCCGCGCGATCTTGATTTCAGGGCGTCAAAAAAGTCATAGATAATTTCATTGAGCGGAAGATCATACTTTAAAAGGACCCTGGTCTTTTCAATGTATTCCATACCCTGGGAAATGCCGCGGCGCTCCTGGCAAAGCTGCATAATCGATCCGACAAATTCATCGGTCACCATAATCTCGGCGCTGACGTAGGGCTCCTCCATATATTCAATTTCCGAAGGATCCGGCAGGTTGGACGGGTTCGTAAGCTCGATCATGGTGCCGTCTGTCTTGTGTACGCGGTAAACAACGCCGGGGGCTGTGGTCACCAGATCAAGATTATACTCCTGCTCAAGGCGTTCCTGCACCACTTCCAGATGAAGCAGGCCAAGGAAACCGCACCGGAAACCAAAGCCCAGCGCTGCGGAAGTTTCCGGCTCAAACTCCAGGGAAGCATCGTTTAGCTGCAGTTTTTCAAGCGCGTCTTTAAGCTCTCCGTATCTTGCGCTGTCCGCCGGATACATGCCGCAGTAAACCATGGGGGTCGCCTTCTTATAGCCCGGGAGCGGTTCCTCACACGGATGATCCGCGTCCGTCACCGTATCGCCCACGCGGGAATCGCTGACGTTCTTAAGACTGGCTGTAAAATAGCCGACCATGCCGGCTGTAAGTTCTTCGCAGGGAATAAAGCGTCCGGGGCCAAAATATCCGACCTCCGTAACCTCCGCCTCCGTCCCTACGGCCATCATCCGGATACGCGTTCCCTTTCGGACTGTTCCGTCCTTCAGGCGGCAGAATACAATCACGCCGCGGTAGGAATCATACAGAGAATCAAAAATCAGAGCCTTCAGCGGTTTTTCCGGGTCGCCCGCCGGTGCGGGCAGCTTATTCACAATCGCCTCGAGTACCTGCTCCACGTTCTCACCGGTTTTGGCGGAAATGCGCGGTGCATCCTGCGCCTCCAGGCCGATGACATCCTCGATTTCATCAATCGTTCTCTGCGGATCGGCGCTGGGAAGATCAATTTTATTAATGACCGGAATAACCTCCAGATCATGGTCCAGCGCCAGATAAACGTTCGCCAGTGTCTGCGCCTCCACACCCTGAGTGGCGTCAACGACCAGCACTGCTCCGTCGCAGGCTGCCAGGGAACGGGAAACTTCATAATTAAAATCAACATGTCCCGGAGTATCAATCAGATTGAGAATATACTCCTCCCCGTTCTTTGCGTGATATACGGTGCGCACCGTCTGCGCCTTGATGGTAATGCCGCGCTCACGTTCAACTTCCATATTATCCAGGACCTGGTCCTGCATCTCACGCTCGGTAAGAAGTCCGGTCATCTCGATAATGCGGTCCGCCAGCGTCGACTTGCCGTGATCAATATGGGCAATGATACTGAAATTTCTGATATGTGACTGATCTATAGCTGACATCTGCTTCCTCCTGCGTCTGGCCTGTAAAATGATGTTGGGTGCAAAAATCCTCTGCCCTTCCATGGTGCCATGAATTGCGCCGTTACCTCATTATAAGTAAAAAACGCTTTACAGGCAAGTATGCTTCTGCCTCCCGCCTATTAATTAGTTGACAGAAAAAACTCTTTGGATTATTATACTAGCGTATGTTTACATTAAACGTCCGTGTCCGATTTTAATGAAACAGCCCTGTATGAAATGCCCGGCGATGTCCGGTGACGGTATGGACTTAGCGTAAGGCGAAGTTAAAATTTATGTGTGGAGGTGTGCAGGTTGGCTAACATTAAGTCTGCAAAGAAAAGAATTCTGGTCAACAAAAACAGATATGACCGCAACAAGGCAATCAAATCTTCTGTAAAGACAGCGATCAAGAAAGTGGAGGCAGCTGCTGCAGAAGGAAACAAGGAAAAAGCACAGGCTGCTCTGACCGAGGCTGCGAAGGTTATCGAAAAGGCAGCAAACAAAGGCGTTTACCATAAGAACAATGCAGCCAGAAAAGTATCCCGCTGCGCGAAAATCGTAAACGGCATTGCCTGAATAAGGTCTGAAATCTATAACATATGCATATAAAAAAAGATCACCTGTGCCCTCGGGTGATCTTTTTTTGCGCCCTATACGGAGGATGCTGCGGTCCGAAGGCCGTCTGAGCCCGGTATCATGATTTTTCTTTTCCCACGGTCAGCGAAGCAATCAGTACTTCGACGGCGGTCTGCTCCTCCAGAAACCCTGTCTTGATTTTTTCTTCCGTATCCACGCAAAGCTCCAGCGACTGCTGTACTTCATGAAGCGTATAGCGGGACGCCTGCTTCAGGCATTTCCCTGCCACAAAATCCTTCATCCCCGTCTTCTGTACAATAGCCCCCCTGTCAAATCCCTGATCGCGAAGTTCCTTCACCTGAAGAATCAGGTTGTACTGGCGACTGATCAGGCTGAGTATACGAACAGGTTTTTCGCGTACGGCCAGCAAATCCCGGTAAAGTTTGACAGCACGCGCGGAATCGCCGGCGGCGATGGCGTCCACCAGATCAAAAACCCGGTTTTCCGGCCGCAGCGAACAGACGGCGGTCACATCCTCACGGCGGATACCGTCCTTTCCGCAGGTATACGCGATAAGCTTTTCCATCTCCTGTACAATACCGTACATATCGTCGTCAATGCACTGCAAAAAAAGCTGCATGGCCGATCCGGTGATCTGACGGCCGCTGCGCGCCAGGTACCGGAGAATCCATGCCTGCAGTTCGTTCCCGCTCAGATGGCTGCAGTCCTGAACCCAGCCTTCCTTCTGCGCATACCTGAACAGCTTCGTGCGCCGGTCCACCTCCTCCTCGGTAAATACCAGCACCGTTTCCGCCGGGATTCCCGGCAGTGCCGCAGCCAGCGCATCTCCGGTCTTATTTTTGAAAAAGCCTGTATTTTTGGCAATAATCAGCCGGTGCGGTGCGAAGAACGGAAGCGTCCCTGCCTGCTCAATCATCGATGAAAGGTCCAGATTGTCAGAATCGTACACATTGACATTGATGGTATCTCCCGGATTTAGAACAGCAGCACGCACCTGATAACGGCAGCTGTCCTTCAGATAATCCTCGTTCCCGTAAAAAAGATATAGTTTCCTTATATCACCTGATTTCAGGGTGTCCTTCAGGTAAGCCATGGTATTTTTCCTTCTTATCGTTGTCCATACAGTACGAGGCCGCCTCTTCTTTCATATCCGGTATCCCAGAGTTTCTTAAAATCAAGCCACCGGTATTCCCCATAGGTAGCCGCCTTGACCATCAGCCGCCCGTCATCGGTCTCATCGAAACCGTTCAGAATAAACCAGTGCCAGACATAATCGTCAAACTCCGGATCCTGATGGTTCAGCGTCAGGCACGGGACCACAAATCCGCGGATGATCTGCCGCACCACCGCTTCCCTGGCTTCCTCATACGGGCGGATCCCGCGCAGTTCCTCCATGGTAATTGCCTGATCCATTCCCCGGTTTTTGAGATAATCCTTCAGCCCGCTGATATACATATTCAGCTTGTAAACTCCCGCGAAGCGCGGCCGGATGTAAGGCTTCATCTGCATTCCGAAATCCATATATTCCTCACGGGTAATGGTCTGCGGATCGAAGGGACAGACGTCCTTCTGTTTTCGCACCAGTGAAAAATAAATCATGCTGTCGCAGGCTGTCAGAGCCGCACATCCGCCGATATTCATCCAGTGATCTGCCATCCAGTCCTGATTCCCTCCGTAGGAATCTCCAATTGTAAAATAACGAAGTTCCGTCCTCATGAGCCGTTTCCATCCTTATATGCAGATATAAAAATGCCATACCAGCCGGATCGTGTTCTCGGGATAATTTGAGTGTGAGACCGGACACGTCCGATACAGGGCTTTCGTCCTGCATTCCTTCCGTGGAACTGCTATGGCGTCTTTATTATAGCACTATAGAAAACAATTGTCAGAGCGGAATATTGCCGTGCCTGAATTCCTTCGCGTTCTGCTTTTTATCCTCCAGGAAATCAAAGGCACGAATCAGCGTTCCTCTCGTCTCCTCCGGAAGGATCACCTCGCTGACAAAACCTCTCTTACGGGCTGTTTCCGGATTCAGGAACTGCTCCTCGTACGTCTGCTTCAGCTTTGCTCTCGTCTGGTCGGGGCGGCCGGACCGGCGAAGGTCGTCTTTATAAAGAAGGTTCACCGCGCTCTCCGCTCCCGTGACCGCAATCTGGGCAATGGGCCACGCATACACAAAGTCAGCCCCGAGGGACAGACTGTTCATCGCAAGGTATGCTCCGCCGTATGCTTTTCTGAGAACCACCGTGATTTTCGGAACCGATGCGCTGGAGAAAGCGTACAGCATCCTGGCCCCGTGGCGGATAATGCCCTGCTGTTCCTGATCCACTCCCGGCTGAAAGGCGGGCACATCCACCAGGGAAAGCAGCGGAATGTGAAAGCTGTCACAGAACCGGATGAATCTTGCCATCTTGTCCGAAGCATTGATGTCGATGGCTCCGCCATTCTCAATCGGCTGATTCGCCACCACTCCGACCGGATGATTATTCAGATAGGAAAAACCGACAATGGCATTGCGCGCATAATGCTTCTGAATCTCAAACAGCGGCTCGTCAATGTCCATGATATTTTCGATTACCTGGTGCATATCATAAGGCTTGCGCATGTTATCCGGTACGATGGATTCAAACGTCACCCTCAGATCATGCGTACCCACGCCGGAACCCGCGTTATCATGACGCAGCGGAGAGCGGCTCCGGCAGTTCGACGGCAGATACTGCAGCAGCCTCCGGATACCCTTGAGGCAGGAAACCTCATCATTGTAGAGGGCATGTGCCGTACCGCTCAGCGTGCTGTGCATATCGGCACCGCCCAGTGCATCCTCATCCGGACGCTTTCCGGTCACGGACTCCACCCCGTCCGGTCCTGTCAGATACATGTGACTGATCCCGCGCACCACAAAGACAAAATCGCACAGGGCCGGTGAACAGGCTGCCTCTGCGCAGCACGGCCCCAGGATCGCGCTGATCTGCGGGATTACACCGGATGCTTTCGTGTGGCGTACGATCATTTCGCCGTACCCTTCCAGCGCATTCAAGCCCTCCTGGATGCGGGCGCCTTCACAATCATACAGAAAAATGACCGGAGCCTGCATTTCCAGCGCCAGGTCCTGCAGCCGTGCTATTTTATGTACATGCGCCGCGCCCAGGGTACCTCCAAGCACCGTGAAGTCCTCCGCAGCTACACAGACCTTCCTGCCGCTGATGGTTCCCCATCCGGTAACGACACCGTCCCCCGGAATGGTGGTCGCGTCGCCGACCAGCGTCAGGCCAGGGTCCGCCTCCACACAGCTGTTGATTTCCGTGAAAGAATCTTCGTCCAGCAGTACTGAAATCCGCTGCCACACCGTCATTTTCCCATGGTCATTCTGAAGCTGTATTTTTTTCTCGCCGCCCCCCATCGAATGCGAAGCGCGGTTTATTTTTACCTGCTCAATACTGTCATTCCACATCATTATTACCTGCCGGATCCATTCAATGATACTATGCTTTCGCTGCCGCACACTTATTATGCAGCCGTATAATTATATTCAATCATGGTAACTATAACATGAGGCGGCCGATTATGCAAACGGCAGGCAGTCGCTCCGGACCGCAGGTTCTCCCCCCCAGGATATCTGAGATATCTGACAGCATTTTATGTATGATTTTTCTGTCCGTCCTCCCGGATTTCTGTCAGCACACGGATAAGCTCTTCGTTATCCTCATGTGTCCTGACCGCTACGCGGTAGCAGCCCGGGAAGAGTCCCCGGTAGCCGCTGCAGTCCCGGATCAGGATTCCCCTGGCACGGCACTGTTCGTAAAGGTCCTCCGGTCCGTAAAAGAATATGTAATTGGCCGAGGGTGTCAGGCACTTCAGCCCAAGTTCTCTCATTGCATCGAACAGACATTTCTTCTCCTCCCGGAGCAGTCTCCATGTTTTTGCTTCAAACTCCGGCTCCTGTACAATAGCTGTACCCGTCTCCTGCGCCGGCAGAGAGACATTCCATGGCTGCATCTGTGCGCGGACCGCCTGCAATAATCGGGAATCGGAGCACAGACCGTACCCGATTCTCATTCCCGCCAGCGGAAATACCTTCGTCAGCGAACGAATGATAAAAAGCTCCGGCATCCTGGAAAGAAAGCTTTTCAGCGAAACCTTCTCCTCTGTCCTCTCTTCCATCAGCGGCACAAAGCATTCATCCGATACAAGAACACAGCCTGCCGCGGCACAGCGTTCCGCAATTTTTTTCAGGATTTGCGTCGGTACCGCGGTGCCTGTCGGATTCCCGGGATTGCACACAAAAACCATGTCTATATCTTCCGTGATGGCTTCAATAAACCCCTCGTCGAGCGTAAACTCATTCCCGCTCCGGCAGCTGTACCATGAAATTTCACTTTCTTCAAGGGAAAGCGCCGTTTCATACTCGGAAAAGGAAGGCGTATACAGCAACGCTTTTCGCGGATGGACGGCCCGCGTTACCGCATAGATAAGATCCGAGGCTCCGTTTCCGCATACAATCTGCTCCTCCGGCACGCCTTCTTTACAGGCAAGGGCTCTTCTAAGCTCCCGGCATTCCGGATCCGGATATGCCGAACACCGGTCAAATGCCCGGCAGGCAGCTTCCCGGACAGACTCTGGAAGTGCCAGAGGACTCACGCTGGCTGAAAAATCAATTTTACAGCGGTTTGAATAAATGTCGCCGCCATGGACGTATTTTTCCATATATATATGCCTTTCCCTTCGGAATTTTTTATATTGCTATGAGAATTAAAGTCCGGATGATCAGCATCAGTGCCGTGCCGATCGCAGAAGTGGCAAAAAGAAGACTGTTCGCGCGCCGGATATCCTCCGCCTGCGCCGGACGGTCCGGATCGCCGATGGTCTGTTTCTTCACCAGCTTTCCGAAATAGCTGGCATCTCCGCCAAGCTGCACATGAAGAGCGCCCGCCATCACAGACTCTGTCTGTGCGCTGTTGGGGCTGGCGTGGTTATACCGGTCACGCCGGAAGATGCGCTTTGCATTTTTTGAATCCAACTGGCACAGCGGACAGCTCAGGATCATCAGCAGTGCACAAAGCCGTGCCGGTATGAAATTGACAATGTCGTCAAGCCGCGCGGCATAGCGACCGAAATACTGGTACGTATCATTTTTGTATCCGACCATCGAATCCATGGTGTTGACGGCTTTGCAGAACCAGCCGAAAATCGGACCTCCGATCGCCATATAGAACAGCGGAGCAAGAACTCCGTCAGAAGCATTTTCGGCAACTGTCTCTACGGCGGCCTTTGCCGTCTTCTCCCCAGACAGATTTTCCGTATCGCGCCCCACAATCATGGATACTGCCTTCCGGGCACCGTCCAGGTCATGTACTTTCAGGCGATCGTACACCTTCATTGATTCATCGCGAAGGGAGCGCACGGCAAACAGCCAGTAGCAAAGCAGCACCTCAACGATAAATCCGAACGGTCTTGAAACCTTATAGCTGAAAAATATCAACAGGAATACGCACAGGTTCGTAACCGCGATCACAACGATCACCAGTGAAAGCCCGGCGCTTTTCAGCCGGCCCGGCTGATCCGGCGTGCGTCTGCGCAGAAATTTTTCTGTCCCTGTGATCAGTTTTCCGATCAGCCGGACCGGATGATACAGGAAATGAGGATCCCCGAGCAGAAGATCCAGAATATACCCGATCAGTATTGCCAGTGTTGTCCTCATGGGTTCCCCGCCTCCTTCCGCGTCTTACATGCAGAAACTTCCGGGTGTTTTTGTGATAACACCCTGCCATCTTCCGGTACGTGCTCCTGAAGCTTACGCAATATACCCTGCCGGCTGCCGGTTTATGCTCCTGCAGCTTACGCCGCATGCCTTGAAGCTTCCGGTTCCATGCTTTAAGAATTTCCGCTGAGGTATTTCTTCACGTACTTTCCGGTGTAGCTTTGCGGCACCTCCGCTACCTCCTCCGGTGTGCCCACAGCCACAATCGTTCCGCCGCCATCCCCGCCCTCGGGACCGAGGTCAATCAGATAGTCTGCATTTTTTACTACGTCCAGATTGTGCTCGATAACGACAACCGAGTTGCCGCCGTCCGTCAGCCGCTGCAGGATCTCGATCAGTTTGCGCACATCTTCAAAATGAAGCCCGGTTGTCGGCTCATCGAGAATGTAAATCGTACGCCCGGTGCTTCGCCGTGAAAGTTCCGTCGCCAGCTTGATGCGCTGTGCCTCGCCGCCGGAAAGCTCCGTGGACGGCTGTCCCAGACGGATATATCCCAGTCCGACGTCGTACAGAGTCTGGATTTTCCGTGCAATCATCGGCATGTTTTCAAAGAATTTCAGGGCCTCCCCGACCGTCATGTTCAGGACATCGGAGATGCTCTTTCCCTTGTATTTCACTTCCAGCGTTTCCCGGTTGTAGCGCTGACCGTGGCAGACTTCGCAGGGAACATATACATCCGGAAGAAAATTCATTTCAATTTTAATTATTCCGTCGCCGCCGCAGGCTTCACACCGTCCTCCCTTCACGTTGAAGGAAAAACGGCCCTTCTTGTAACCGCGCGCTTTCGCATCGGCCGTGGAGGCAAACAGATCACGGATCATATCAAAAACTCCCGTGTAGGTCGCCGGGTTGGAGCGCGGTGTCCTCCCGATGGGGCTCTGATCAATGTCAATCACCTTGTCCAGCTGCTCCATACCATCGATGCGGGTAAACTTTCCCGGAATGGTACGTGCACGGTTCAGCTTTCGTGCCAGGGCTTTATACAGGATTTCATTTACCAGAGAACTCTTGCCGGAGCCGGAGACACCCGTTACGCAGGTGAACACGCCCAGCGGGAACGAAACCGTAATGCTTTTCAGATTATTTTCCCGGGCTCCGACTACCTTCAGAAATCCGGACGGTTTCCGCCGCTTCGCAGGTACCGGGATCTTCAGCTCTCCGCTCAGATATTTTCCCGTGACCGACTGCGGACATTTTTCAAGATCCTCCGCCGTTCCGCTGGCAACCACCTGGCCGCCGTGTTCCCCGGCGCCGGGGCCGACATCCACAATAAAGTCAGCCGCGCGCATGGTATCTTCATCATGCTCCACGACAATCAGTGTGTTCCCGAGATCCTTCAAATGCTTCAGTGCTGCCAGCAGTTTATCGTTGTCGCGCTGGTGAAGCCCGATGGACGGTTCATCCAGAATGTACGCCACACCGACCAGACCGGAACCGATCTGAGTGGCCAGGCGGATCCTCTGCGCCTCCCCTCCGGAAAGGGTCGCCGTCGCCCGGCCAAGGTTCAGATAGTCGAGCCCGACACTGACCAGAAAGCCGACCCGGCTGCGGATCTCTCTCAGGATCCGGTCGCCGATCAGCATCTGCTGCTGTCCCAGCTTCAGATCGGCAAGAAAGCTCTGAAGATCCTTCGCACTCATCTGCGTCATCTCATAAATATTTTTGTCTGCAATCGTCACTGCCAGCGAAGACTGCTTCAGCCGCTGACCATGGCACAGACTGCAGGGGGTAAAGCGCATGTACGTTTCATACTCCGCCTTGCTGGCATCCGAGTAGGTTTCCCGGTAACGCCGTTCCACGTTCTTAATCAGGCCTTCGAAGGCAATCGGGTAGACGCCCGAGCCGCGCTGCCCTTTATAATAGACATTGACCTCGTGTCCGTCCGTACCGTCAATCAGGATCTTCCTGATTTCGGGCGGATAGTCCTGAAAAGGCGTGTCCAGATCAAAATGGTACTCCTTTGAAAGTGCATCGAGGATAGCTCTGGTAAAGCTTCCCTCTTCCCTTGACGACTGCCAGCCGGGCACCGTGATTGCCCCCTGGCTGATGGAGAGCGAAGGATCCGGGATCATCAGATCCACGTCAAATTCCATTTTATAGCCAAGTCCGGAGCACTCCGGGCAGGCACCGAAAGGGTTGTTAAAGGAAAAGGAACGCGGCTCGATCTCATCGATGGAAATGCCGCAGTCCGGACACGCAAAGTTTTCGCTGAACGTTTCCATATGCGGTTCTGCGTCTTTTTCCTGAACCTCCACAAAGGCCAGGCTCTCCGACAGTGCCAGCACCTGCTCGAGGGACTGGGTCAGGCGGTCTTCAATACCGGGTTTTACCACCAGACGGTCAACAACAATCTCGATATTATGCTTATTGTTCTTTTCCAGTTTAATGTCTTCCGACAGATCATACATATTTCCATCGATCCGGACGCGGACATAGCCGCTCCGGCGTGCCTGCTGCAGAAGCTTCACATGCTCGCCCTTGCGGCCGCGTACGACCGGTGCCAGCAGCGTCAGCTTCGTCTTCTCCGGATATTGCATCAGCTGATCCGTCATTTCATCCACGCTCTGCCGTTTGATCGGTTTACCGCAGTTCGGACAGTGCGGTGTTCCGATTCGGGCATACAGCAGACGAAAATAGTCATAGATTTCCGTTACCGTTCCGACCGTGGAACGCGGATTCCGGTTGGTCGATTTCTGGTCAATGGAGATCGCCGGCGGCAATCCCTCGATGGAATCAACATCCGGTTTTTCCATCTGCCCGAGGAACTGGCGGGCGTACGAAGACAGCGACTCCATGTAGCGCCGCTGTCCTTCCGCATAAATGGTGTCAAAAGCCAGCGAAGACTTCCCGGAACCGGAAAGTCCTGTGAAAACAACAAATTCATCTCTCGGAATATCAATGCTGACATTCTTCAGGTTATGCTCCCGTGCACCGCGAATTTTAATGTAATTGATTTTCTTATGCTCAGTCATATATTTCCATCATGAATCCCGCAGATATTTTTTAAGTTCTGCCATCTTGTCGCGAAGTTCCGCCGCCGCCTCGAAGTTCAGCTCCGCCGCTGCCTTGCGCATTTCTCTTTCCGTCCGGGCAATCAGCCGTTTCAGCTCCGTCCCGCTCATCGATTCCGGATCTTTCTCAAACTTCTTCTCGTTTTCCGCAATATCCTTCGACACGGCGATCAGATCCCGAACGCTCTTGCGGATGGTCATCGGTGTGATGCCGTGTTTCTGATTGTATGCCTCCTGCACGTTGCGGCGGCGATTCGTCTCCGTGATCGCTGCCCGCATGGAGTCCGTAACAGTATCGGCATACATAACCACATGTCCGTCCGCATTTCTGGCGGCACGGCCGATGGTCTGGATCAGGGATGTCTCCGAACGCAGGAAGCCCTCCTTATCTGCATCCAATATCGCCACCAGGGATATCTCCGGAATATCCAGCCCCTCCCGCAGCAGGTTGATGCCTACCAGAACATCAAACTCATCCAGCCGCATGTCACGGATAATCTTTGTCCGCTCCAGCGTATCGATATCCGAATGCAGATACCGGACGCGAATCCCGGCTCCCTTCAGATACTCTGTCAGATCCTCCGCCATCCGCTTGGTCAGCGTTGTAACCAGTACCTTGTTTTTCCGGGCGGTTTCCTTATTGATCTCCCCGATCAGGTCGTCAATCTGCCCTTCCACCGGGCGGACCTCGATTTTCGGATCCAGCAGGCCGGTCGGACGGATAATCTGTTCAGCGGTCAGCAGTGAATGAGATTTTTCATAATCTCCCGGTGTTGCCGAGGTAAACATGATCTGGTCGATTTTGCTTTCAAATTCATCGAAGGTCAGCGGCCGGTTATCCTTGGCAGACGGCAGGCGGAAACCATAATCCACCAGCGTCTGTTTGCGGGAATGATCACCGTGATACATCGCCCTGAGCTGCGGCAGCGTCATATGCGATTCATCAATAATAATAAGGAAGTCGTCCGGGAAGAAATCCATCAGCGTTTCCGGGGGCTCTCCGGCCGCCCGCCCGGTCATATGCCGTGAATAGTTTTCGATTCCGGAACAAAAACCGGTCTCCCGAAGCATTTCAATATCGTAATTCGTCCGCTCGGCAATACGCTGTGCCTCCAGCAGCTTATCCTGCGATTTGAAATATTTTACCTGCTCTTCCAGCTCAGCCTCGATCCGCTCCGTCGCCACCTGGATCTTTTCTGCCGGCATAACGTAATGCGATGCCGGAAAGATACCGACAAAGCTCAGTTCCTTTTTCACATAACCCGTCAGAACATCCATCTGCGCAATCCGGTCGATCTCATCACCGAAAAATTCAACCCGGTACGCATACTCATCGGTATCCGCCGGGAAAATGTCGAGGGTATCTCCCCGCACCCGGAACGTACTTCGCTTAAAATCCATATCGTTCCGTTCATAATGAATGTCAATCAGCTTGCGGATAACCTCATCGCGGTCCCGCTCCTCCCCCGTGCGCAGATACAGCGCCATATTGCGGAAATCCACCGGGGAACCCAGACCGTAAATACAGGACACGGAAGAAACCACCACGACGTCGCGCCGCTCAACCAGAGAGGCCGTCGCGGACAATCGAAGTTTATCGATCTCATCGTTGATCGATGAATCCTTGGCAATGTACGTGTCCGTCGACGGTACGTACGCTTCCGGCTGATAGTAATCGTAATAGGATACGAAATACTCAACCGCATTTTCCGGGAAAAACTCCTTAAATTCCCCGTACAGCTGTGCTGCCAGGGTCTTGTTGTGAGCAATGACCAGCGTCGGTTTATTCAGCGCTGTGATTACGTTTGCCATAGTAAAGGTTTTTCCGGAACCGGTAACTCCCAGCAGGGTCTGTGCCTGATTGCCCTCCTTAAAGCCTTCCACCAGTTCCTTAATGGCTTCCGGCTGATCGCCGGTCGGCTGATAATCAGAATGAAGGATGAAATGATCCATAAATACTCCACTCACGTTTTCTGAAGCTGTGCTGCCTGAAGCATATTTTCTGAAGCTGTACTGCCTGAAGCATGTCTTCTGAAGCTGCGCTGCCTGAAGCATGCTTCAGGCAGCTGCGTTTGTCTGAAGCTATTATACAAAAGCCTGATTTTCAATAGAAACAGGCTTTTCGGGAGCAGGCTCTTCGCGGATGCCCTGCCGGTTCCCGTACGAGCGTCTTGCGCTCATTCTTTTCCTCCGTTCCCGGCGCATATTCTCCCGCCGCCGACCACCCGGTCACCGTCGTACAATACAACCGCCTGCCCGGCCGTGATCGCTCGCTGCGGCTCATCGAACATAAGATGCACCCGCCCGCCGGCCAGTACCTTAGCGCACGCCGGCGCTTCCTTTGCCCTGTAGCGGGGTTTTGCCGTCACACGAAGCTCGGTGCCTTCCTGCGGTGCTGCTATGGATACCCAGTTGAAATCATCCGCCGTCAGTTCCGACGAATAGAGCGCTTCATTCGTAGAAAGAATTACGCGGTTGTTTTCCATATCCAGTTTTTTTACGTACAGTGGCTGCGGCAGCGCAAGGCCCAGCCCGCGGCGCTGTCCTATGGTATAGCGGATGATGCCCCGGTGTCTGCCGAGTACCCTGCCGCTTTCGTCCACAAAGCTGCCTTCGGGATATTTCCTGCCGGTATATCTTTCAATAAAGGAAGCGTAATCACCGTCGGGAACAAAGCAGATGTCCTGGCTGTCATGTTTTCGGGCATTGATAAAGCCATACTCCTCCGCCGTTCTCCGAACCTCATCCTTGCTCTCATACTCTCCGAGCGGAAACTGTGTGTGTGCCAGTTCCTCCTGCGTCATACTGTACAGGACATAGGTCTGATCCTTCGACAGATTGCGCGCTCTCCTCATAATGTACCGGCCGCTGTCCCCGTCATAAGAAATCCGTGCATAATGGCCGGTCACAATACAGTCACAGTTCAATTCCATGGCTCGATGGTACAGCCGGCTGAATTTCATATATCGATTGCAGTCGATGCATGGATTGGGCGTTTCTCCTCTTTCATAAGCCTTCACAAACCGGTCAATCACCTGGCTGGAAAAATCATCGGAAAAGTCCATAACAAAATGGCGCATTCCAAGCCTTGCCGACACGGCACGCGCATCCTCCACGTCATCGAGACTGCAGCAGGTATGTGTGCGGCAGATTCCGATTTCCTCGTTGGTATAAAGTTTCATCGTCACGCCGATGCATTCATATCCTTTATTAATCATCAATGCCGCCGCGACAGAACTGTCCACTCCGCCGCTCATGGCAATCAACGCTCTTTGTGCCATAAAAACTCCTTCTGTCTGCATATTTACGTAATCCGCCTCTGAATTTACACCGACACTCTTGTCTGACAAGTATAGCTTATTATGTGAATTTTGGCAATAGAATCGTACACATGTTCTATTTTCGTGTTATGAGGTGTTATGAGGATAGCAGAACTTTCCACACGAGGGGTGGGTGCTGTTTGCAGCCGCCTCCGGAGAAGCATCCGAGCAGAGAACTTTCCACACGAGGAGTGGGTGCTGTGCATCAAAAGCCAGAGTCAAAAGACCTCTTCATTTTTCAGCGGCTTATTTCCGGACTGCGGCCATCGTCCTGGTTTGCTGTCTGCGCCATAATCCTGATTGCCGTTTCAATCCGTTCCATGGGAACGGATGAATAATTAACCAGGAATGTCCTTCCATCTTCCAAAAGCGGCAGCCGGATCCCCTGCTCTTCCAGCTGTGTCTGAATCTGCCCGGGGGATTTTTTGCTTTTAATTCTGAGAAGAAAATTTAGTCCGGCATCCTCCCCGGATATCTCCGCCTTCTTTCCAAGCGGTCCTTCCTCAATCAGCTTCAGCATCCGGTCTCTTTTTTTCCTGTTCTTCATCCTCATCCGGTTGATATGCTTTTCAAAATATCCCTGCTCAATAAATTCGGACAGCGTATATTGTTCAAAAGTTGACACCGTGCAGGAATAAAAGCCGAGCCGCCGCTGAAATTCATCCAGCAGTTTCTCCGGCAGAATCATGTAGCTGACGCGAACCGTCGATGACAAACTTTTCGTGAAGGTGTTCATATAAATCACGCACCCGTAAGGATCCATCCCCGCCAGTGCCGGAAGCGGCCTCCCGGTCATACGGAACTCGCTGTCATAGTCATCCTCAATGATGTATCGCCCCAACGGCATTCCTGCCTCCGTATGGGCATCGCCTCCGGCCGGACCGGTCTCCTGCGTTTTTTCAGCCGCCCATGAAAGGAGCTTTGAGCGCCGCGCAATCGGCATGGTAATACCGGTTGGAAAGTGATGAGACACGGTCGCATGGGCGACATCCGCGCCGGTTTTTTCCAGCTCGTCTACCGAAAGTCCCTGCTCATCCACTGCTACCGCCACGCTGTGAACGCCGTATTCCTTGAGGATTTTTTCAAACTTCCTGTATCCCGGGTTCTCAAATGCGTACGTTTTATCAAACCCAAGCAGTAAAATCAGCAGCCCGTAAAGATACTCCGTTCCGGCACCGATAATGACCTGCTCCGGCTGTACATTCAATCCGCGAAACGCACTCAGATGCCGGGCAATCGCACTCCGAAGCTCCATCACCCCTCCGGCCGGCGGGTTGGTCATCAGTTCTGCCTGGCGTGTGCTTAAAATGTTCCGGGACAGTTTTGCCCAGACAGAAAACGGAAAGCTCCCCGGTTCTGTCTGATTGCTTGAAAAATCTGCAAAATACCGGCCGGATTCCTGTGTTTCGTTCCTCCTTTCCGCCTGCGCTGTAGGCTGTGCTTCCGGCTGTATTCTCCATGAAGCTTTCGGCCTTGTTTCCGGCTTTGTCTCCAATTCTTTTTTCTTCTGCTGCATAAACAGGCTTCCGATGTCGGCTACATAAAACCCGCTCCGGGGCACCGACCGGATGTACCCTTCCGTCGCCAGCTGGGCATATGCGTTTTCTACGGTAACCGTACTGATCGAAAGATGCTCCGCCAGCGCCCTTTTCGACGGCAGCTTTTCTCCCGCCTTCAGGGAGCCATTTTCAATATCCTGGCGGATTTCGTTATATAAATGTTCATACAGCGTTTCTTTCCCAATATGATCAAACGAATAAGTAAGCATATCTGGTCTTTCCAAAATGTTTTAATCTGAGTATTTAAATATGGTCAGTTACGATTATAATCAAACCATGCCTTCTGTCAATCAGAATGGAAGTAGATAAATGACTGCAGTCCGACAGTTCCATTATGCCGCGGGGTGCTCCATCATACTGCAGATGCTTCATCATGCCGCGGAGTGCTCCATCGTGCTCCAGACGTTTATCATGCCGCGGGATGCTCCATCGTGCTGCAGACGCTTCATCATGCCGCGGGGTGTTCCATCGTGCTCCAGACGTTTATCATGCCGCGGGGTGTTCCATCATGCTGCAGACGTTTCATCATGCCGCGGGGTGTTCCATCATGCTGCAGACGTTTCATCATGCCACATGTGTCCCATCCTGATGCAGGTGCTGCAGGGTGGAATTACATCCGCAGGCGCCAGTGGCAATTACAGATATTGAAACGAGGTGATACTGATTTGAAAAAGATACTGACGATTCAGGATATTTCCTGTATGGGAAAATGTTCATTGACGGTTGCTCTTCCGATCATTTCAGCAATGGGGGTGGAAACCGTTATTCTTCCGACCGCTGTGCTTTCAACGCACACCATGTTTAAAGGATATACCTGTAAAGACCTGTCCGATCAGCTGGTTCCGATAGCGGAGCACTGGAAAAAAGAACATGTTGTGTTTGATGCCATCTACACCGGTTATCTTGGGACCGTGGAGGAAATTGACACTGTCAAAAAGCTGATTTCCGACTTTCGCACGCCGGATACGCTCGTATTCGTCGACCCTGCCATGGCCGACAATGGCCGCTTATATCCAGCCTTCGACATGCATTACGCCAGGAAAAATGCGCAGCTTTGCGCTATTGCCGATGTGATTGTTCCAAACATTACCGAAGCCTGCTTTCTGACCAATACCCTGTATAAGGAAACCTATGATGAAGCCTGCATACGGGATCTTCTGGCGAAACTTACGGAACTTGGATCAAAAGTCGTGGCCCTGACCGGCGTATCTCTCAGCGAAGGCAAAACCGGTGTGTACGGGTACGACGCAATAAAGAAGGAGTACTTCCAGTATCAGAATAATAAGGTCAATGCCAGCTTCCACGGTACCGGAGATATTTTCTCCAGTGTTGTGGTCGGAGCACTGGCGAACGGCATCTCATGGCAGGAATCTCTGCGCATCGCGGCTGACTATGTCGCACACACTATCGAAGTAACTATGAACGATCCGGACAAACCGTTTTATGGCGTCGATTTCGAGCTGACCATTCCTGACCTTATCCGGGAACTGCCCGGGAAATCATCACCCCCAAGCTTTCGCCCGTAAAATTGGCGCGGCACAGGTTCCGGGTTATCCTTCATACTTATACCGCGAGCTTGCATGACCCGCAGTAAGCCGCGGCACAGGTTCCGGGCTATCCTTTATACTTATACCGCGAGCTTGCATGACCCATAACAAGCCGCGGTACAGGTTCCGGGCTAAAGTCCGCTGTCCGACTGCGAACTTGCATGACCCATAGCAAGCCGCGGTACAGATTCCGGGCTAAAGTCCGCTGTCCGGCCGCGAACTTGCATGACCCGTAGTAAACCGCGGTACAGGTTCCGGGCTAAGGTCCGCTGTCCGACCGCGAGCTTGCATGACCCATAGTAAGCCGCGGCACAGATTCCGGGCTAAAGCCCGCTGTCCGACCGCGAACTTGCATGACCCGCAGTAAGCCGCGGCACAGGTTCCGGGCTAAAGTCCGCTGTCCGGCCGCGAACTTGCATGACCCGCAGTAAGCCGCGGCACAGATTCCGGGCTAAAGTCCGCTGTCCGGCCGCGAACTTGCATGACCCACAGTAAGCCACGGTGAAAAAACCGGGTGTTATCTGAAATCCTCCTGAAAAACTATCTGCTAACAGAAAACCGGCTTCACTTTGTTCTGTGAACCGGCCTTGTTTTACCACCTGTTTTATTTATCATATCGCTGATTCCGTCAGTGAACCCCACCACCTGAGCCATAGTTCAGATGGCGCTTGCGCCGCTGTTTTTCAGTCAACGTAATCACCGAGGTCTTTTCTGGCAGTCTTTCCCATCTTTCTCAGCGCTCTTGCTTCCAGCTGACGCACTCTTTCACGTGTCAGATGAAATTTCCTGCCAACTTCATCGAGTGTCATCGGCGCCTGATCATTTAAGCCAAAACGCATCTCAATGATCTTGCGTTCACGATCGTCCAGTGTGTCCAGCGTCTGCCTGATCTGCTCATTGCGCATGGAAAGTTCCGCGCTCTCCGATGGAGATAATGAATTCTTGTCCTCAATCATATCGCCCAGATAACTGTCATTTTCATCTCCGATCGGTTTGTCCAGAGAAACCGGGTCACGTGATATCTTCATCGTATCTTCCAGTTCGCCGACCGGCATGTTCAGCCGCTTTGCAGCTTCCTCCATGGTAGGTTCACGGCCCAGTTCCTGGCTCAGAACCTTATACTCCCGATTGATCCTGTTTATTTTCCCATCCATATGAACCGGCACACGAATCGTATGTCCGGTTTCAGCGATTGCCCGGGTAACCGACTGACGAATCCACCAGGTAGCGTACGTGGAAAACTTATTCCCCATCGTATAATCAAACTTGTCAACGGCGCGCATCAGTCCGATATTTCCCTCCTGTATCAGATCCAGGAATGGAACTCCATGTCCGGTAAATTTTTTGGCAATGCTTACAACAAGGCGCAGATTCGATTCAATCAGCTTGTCTTTTGCTGCCTGATCACCCCCGGCGACACGCTTTGCAAGTTCCTGCTCCTGCTCTGCGGTAAGAAGCGGCACATTTCCGATTTCCTTCAGATACATACGAACCGGATCATCCAGGCTGACACCGGCCAGAACATCCTTATCATCCAGGATCTCAACTCCCTCCGGATCCTCATCCGCCTCTGCGGCATCGGCATCTTCTTCGCCGTCATCATCAAACTCGTAATCCTGTACCTCGTCCTCCGGAATTTCCTCGTCGGGCTGTTCCTCATCCTCCGGCACAGAATCCCCGGTATATTCATCCTGAATTGGCTGCTCCCCCTCTTCGGAATGATAGGAAGCTGCCCTCTTCTCAGCCTTTCCGGATTTTTCTGATTTGTCAGATTTAGCCGTCGCTGCTTCTTTTTCTGATTTGTCAGATTTAGCCGTCGCTGCTTCTTTTTCTGCTTTTTCAGATTTTGCCGTCGCTGCCGGCTTTTCTTGTTTTTCAGCTTTTTCCTTTTTTTCAGCTGTTTCAGATTTTCCGACTGCCTCACCAGTCACCGTTTTTTCTGTATTTGCTATCTTTGATGGCTTAATCGCTTTCATGTTTTCAGCTGTACGTACAGGCTGAAGTGTTTTCCTTGCGTTTATACCCTTCTCTTCCATCTTTTTTTTCACTATTGTGTCTCCTCTAAAGTCCGTTTCCGACCTTTTCGTTTCGACTTCCCCTGAATCTATTATCCCCCGTTATTATCTCCTGTACTTTATGCATTTCCTGATTCTTAGGTTTATTTCTACAGGTGCAGATGCATACGTGATGATATCCTCTGAGACAGCCCTCCTTTCCGTTCATGTCTGCAACGTTCCGCTTGTATATGAAACGTTTCGGCTGCAGCTGACAGATCAGTTTCTGGCTGAGTTTTCCCTTTCCGGAGCGCTGACTCTTGCCAGCAGATACAGACCGACCAGCATTCCTGCCGGAAAAATGACGGCCGCTGTAAGTCCCGCCTTCAGACTGGAGTTAAAAGCATCTGCCACCAGTCCTGTCAGTGTCGGCCCTCCGGAGCAGCCGAGATCACCACCCAGCGCCAGCAGTGCAAACATAGCCGTTCCACCCCTCGCACAGCTCCGGGAGGCCAGCGTGAAACTTCCGGGCCACATGGCTCCAACTGCGAACCCAACGACACCGCATCCTGCCAGCCCGATCAAAGGCACCGGCGAAAGAACACTGATAAGGTAGCCGGAGATGCATAAAATACTGCAAAAAGCCAGATATTTTTTCAATGACAGGTGACTATTTTTTGCATGAATGACACGGGCGATTCCCATGCAGATGGAAAACATGCACGGTCCCATCAGATCTCCCACGGTTTTTGAAACCTTCAGTGCGCTCTCCGCGAATGCTGATGCCCACTGACTCATGGCCTGTTCCGATGCCCCCGCGCAGATCATAAGCAGAAACAGCACCCAGAAAATACGCGTTTTCATAAGTTCCCGAATGCTCATTCCCGCACCATCCTCCGTGAGTGAACCTATCGGAACCACAGAGAATACAAAAGCATTGCAGGCAGGAAGAACAGCCCAGGAAACGGCAAGGATATACCATTTTTCAATTCCAGCCAGCGAGAAAAAAACTGTGGAAATAACGATGACTCCGACCACGCCCCAGCAGTAAAATGAATGCAGCATGCTCATTGCCGCCGTCTTGTCATCGGTCGGGCAGGCTTCCACAATCGGACTGATCAGGACCTCTATCAATCCTCCTCCAACCGCATACACAATAACCGAAATAAGAATTCCTGTATATGGATCCGGCAGGACATTTGGCAGGATCCCCAGCATTGCCAGCCCGGCAGCCGCGCAAATGTGTGCAGCCACAATACATTTCCTGTAGCCGACCCTGTCAACAAATCTGGCTGAAAATGCGTCGATCAAAAGCTGCAGGCAAAAGTTAAATGTAATCAAAAAGGTGATCTTCGCCAATGACAGCGCGTATTGCTTCTGAAATGTAACAAACAGAAGCGTAATGTAACTGTTCACAATTGCCTGTGTAATATATCCCGCATAGCTTGCGTATATGGTAGCCTTCCAGTTATTACTCAGTTTCCGGCGCATACCCGTATCCCATCTCCCAAACAGCCGCTGCTGTCATGCGTTCATGCGGCTAATCTTTCTCTTTTATTATTGTTTCATACAAACCTTTTATTGATTTATATTTTTTGATTTATTCAAGCTTCTTATTCAAGCACTCCGCATGTCTATCAAGGTATGCTCTATTCTATCATACTTTGAGGATTTTCGCTTCTCTATATTATAAGGGGAGATATTAAGAAAAGAGCCATTGCCCAACCTCGCCCCGCGTGCTTGCTTTGGTACACGCCCGCCACGGCCGTAAGTACCCATGAATGAGCACTTACCAATAAAGTAAGACCGTAATCGTCAAATAGCCAGCGTCCTGAAGAAGACGCTGGCTATTTGACGCTTGCATTATTCGTTCACTATAAAGTCGATAACCGATTACGAACTCATGGTGGTATAACCCATAAGGTATTTGTCTACCTCGCGGGCGGCTGCTCTGCCTTCGGCGATGCCCCAGACGACAAGAGACTGACCGCGGTGCATGTCGCCGGCTGTGAATACCTTATCCACATTGGTATTATAATGTCCTTCTCCGGATAATACAGTACCGCGTGCTCCTCGCTTTACGCCAAAGGCATCCGCCGTGTAATCCTGACAGCCGATAAAGCCGGCCGCAATCAGAAGCAAATCACACTTGAGTGTCCGCTCCGTCCCGGGGATTTCAACCATCTTGCGATCCTCAAATTTTACTTTGACCGTCACAATTTCCTTAATCCTTCCGTTTTTAGTCGTATGCGCCTCTTTCACTGTCGTTTCGTAAATGCGAGGATCGCGGCCGAACTGACAGATCGCCTCTTCCTGACCATAATCGGTTTTCAGTGTGCGCGGCCACTGCGGCCATGGATTGGAAGGCAGTCTCGTAACCGGCGGGCAGGGCATCATTTCAATCTGTGTGACACTCCTGCAGCCTTCGCGGATACAGGTGCCGACGCAATCGTTGCCGGTATCGCCGCCGCCGACAATCACCACGTTCTTATCACGGGCACTGACATACTCTCCGTTTGAAAAGGAACTGAACGTAAGATGAGTCCGGTCCGAAGAATTTTCTGAATAAATGCTCATCGGATCGCTGCCAAATGCCGGATCCATTTCCTCCGCATCCAGCAGCGCCTTTGTTGTTGATTTCAGAAAATCAACCGCATAGCAGATTCCCTGAATTTTATCAGCATCCGGAATAGCCAGCGGTCTCGGCTTTTTAGCGCCGCAGCAAAGAACCACCGCATCATACTCTTTCAAAAGATCAGCGGCTGTAATATCCACGCCAACATTCACACCGGTCCGGAACGTAACGCCTTCCTGCTCCATCAGCTTCTGGCGCCGGAAAATAACCCGCTTGTCCAGTTTCATGTTCGGAATGCCATACATCATCAGTCCGCCGATGCGGTCATCGCGCTCAAACACATCCACCAGATGGCCGCGCCGGTTCAGCCGGTCTGCACAGGCAAGGCCGGCCGGGCCCGATCCGACCACCGCTACTCTTCGGCCGCTCCGGATCTGGGGAACCCCCGGCTTCATATAGCCTTCCTTATAAGCCGTTTCAATGATATAAAGTTCATTCTCACGGATGGTCACAGCGTCATCGTTCAGCCCGCACATGCATGCCTTCTCGCACAGCGCCGGGCATACACGACCTGTAAATTCCGGAAAATTATTTGCCTTCAAAAGTCTTGAAAGCGCGTGCGCCGGATGCTGACTGTAAATCTGATCGTTCCACTCCGGAATAAGGTTGTGAAGCGGGCAGCCTGTATACATACCGTTCAGTTTCATGCCGCTCTGGCAGAGCGGTACGCCGCAGTTCATGCAGCGGGCCCCCTGCTCAATCCGCTCCGCTTCGTCCAGAGGAGGATGAAATTCACAGAAATTCTTAATTCTTTCCGCAGGAGTTATCGTTCCGTTATCCTTACGGTCATACTCCAGAAATCCAGTAGGTTTTCCCATCTCGTATCTCCTATTCTCCTCTGCGCTTACGCTGAGTAAAGCTCGTTAAATGCTTCCATCAGAGCATTTTCATGGGCGATTCCCTGTTCCTCCAGCTTTGCCGCCGCTGTCATCATGTTCTGATAATCCTCCGGAATAACCTTCTTAAAATGAGGCAGATAGTGATCGAAATTCATCAGAATAGTTCTTGCCTTTTCAGAAGAGGTTTCCTTCAGATAGTCCTCCAGCAGACCCTTAAGCTCAGCGATATCATATTTATCCTTCACTTCCGCCAGCCGGACCATATCCTTGTTTGTACGGCGGTACAGAGAATGATCAACATCCAGCACGTAGGCGATACCGCCGCTCATGCCTGCCGCAAAGTTCTTCCCCGTCGGTCCCAGAATGACTGCTTTCCCGCCGGTCATATACTCAAGACCGTGATCACCGCAGCCTTCGGCAACCGCAATGGCACCGGAATTTCGAACGCAAAAGCGTTCTCCGGCAATACCGCACACGTACACCTTGCCGCTGGTGGCGCCGTACAAAGCGGCATTGCCGACAATAATATTCTCCGCCGGATCAAAAGCTGCATTCCTCGGAGGAACGACAATCAGCTTACCGCCGGACAGTCCCTTGCCGAAACCATCGTTCGCGTCTCCTGTCAGCTTCAGGGTCAGTCCTTTCGGAATGAAAGCTCCAAATGACTGTCCGCCGCCTCCCGTACAGTTGACAATAAACGTATCCTCCGGCAGTGTATTCCCGTACTTCCGGGTAATCTCCGAACCGAGGATTGTTCCAAGCGTACGCTCCGTGCTGGTGACTTTTATATCGATGCAGCTCGATCTGACTGTTTTTCCGCTTCCGACAGACTTTTCGAAGGCAGGTACCAGGACCGCCAGATCCGGTGTCTTTTCAAGATGGAAATCATACTGATCTTCCGGACGGAAATGGCGTACCGGAGCCGACGCATATTTCGGATCGATAATTTTCGAAACGTCAATAGTTCCGGCATTCTTCGTCATCAGATGTTCCCTCTTCCTCAGGCAGTCTGTGCGGCCAATCATTTCGTCCACCTTGCGGAAACCGAGGGAAGCCATGATTTCACGAAGTTCCTGAGCAATAAATCGCATAAAGTTGACAATGTACTCCGGTTTGCCGCAAAAGCGTTTGCGCAGTTTTTCATTCTGAGTCGCAATGCCGACCGGACAGGTATCTTTCGTGCACACACGCATCATCATGCAGCCCATGCAAACCAGCGGCGCAGTCCCGAAAGCAAATTCCTCGGCGCCGAGCAGGGCGGCAATCGCCACATCGCGGCCGCTCATCAGCTTACCGTCTGTCTGCAGAATGACGCGGCCGCGCAGCCCGTTCCTGATCAGCGACTGATGTGCTTCCGAAAGCCCCAGTTCCCACGGCATACCTGCATTGTGGATAGAACTTCTCGGAGCAGCACCCGTACCGCCGTCGTAGCCTGAAATCAGGATCACACTCGCACCGCCCTTGGCAACACCGGAAGCGATGGTCCCGACACCCGATTCAGAAACCAGCTTGACGGATATGCGCGCATGACGGTTGGCATTCTTAAGATCATAGATCAGCTGCGCCAGATCCTCGATGGAATAAATATCATGATGCGGTGCGGGTGAAATCAGGGAAACACCCGGCGTGGAATAACGGCACTGGGCTACCCACGGATAAACCTTCCGTCCCGGCAGGTTTCCGCCCTCGCCCGGCTTGGCCCCCTGTGCCATCTTAATCTGTATTTCCTGCGCGCTGTTCAGATAAGCGGAGGTCACGCCGAACCGGCCGGACGCCACCTGCTTCACGGCGCTGTTCGTAATTGTCCCGTACCTGGCCGGGTTCTCACCGCCCTCTCCGGTGTTGGATTTTCCGCCCAGCATGTTCATGGCAATGGCCATGGTCTCGTGTGCTTCCTTCGAAAGCGCGCCGAAGGACATCGCGGCCGTGCTGAAGCGTTTCACAATCGTATCAACGCTCTCCACCTCGTCCAGCGAAACCGGTGCGCCCGCCGGCACAAATTCAAGCAGGGAGCGCAGCGTATGCGGGCGGGTCGGGTCATCCACCAGCTTCGTATACTCCTTAAATTCTTCATAGCTTCCGTCCCGAACAGCCTGCTGCATCGCAATGATGGTCTCCGGACTGTACAGATGATCCTCCTTGTCACTGCCGCTGCGAAGCCCGTGAAGCCCCAGAGAATCCAGTGTTGTATCCACGCCCAGCCCCAGCGGGTCAAACGCGTGGTCATGGCGGTAATTGACATCTTCAGAAATTTCCTCCAGCCCGATGCCGCCGACCTTGCTCACCGTTCCGGTAAAGTATTTGTCAATCAGCTCCTGACTCAGCCCGACGGCCTCAAAAATCTTGGCAGACTGATACGACTGAAGGGTGGAAATCCCCATCTTTGCAGCTGTCTTGACGATTCCGAGCAGAATCGCCTTATTGTAGTCGGTGATCGCTGTGTGATAATCCTTATCCAGGATCCCCAGATCGATCATCTCTCCGATGCTTTCCTGCGCCAGATACGGATTGATGGCACGGGCACCGAAGCCCAGCAGCGCTGCGCACTGATGCACCGTTCGCGGCTCGCCGCTTTCAAGAATCAGGGAAACCTGTGTTCTCTTCCTGGTCCGTACCAGATGCTGCTCAACGGAGGAGACCGCCAGCAGCGACGGAATCGGTACATGGTTCTCATCCACGCCGCGGTCGGAAAGAATCAGAATGTTCGCCCCGTTGCGGTAAGCGCGGTCAACCGCTACGTTCAGCTGTTCGAGCGCATGCTCCAGAGAGGTATTCGTATAGTAAAGGATCGATATGACCTGCGTGCGCAGCCCAGGCTGGTCCAGCGTCCTGATCTTCATCAAATCGACACCTGTCAATATGGGATTGTCAATCTCCAGCATGCGGCAGTTTTCACTCGAATCCATCAGCAGATTTCCATCGGAGCCGATGTAAACGGTCGTATCCGTAACGATCTTCTCGCGCAGAGAATCAATCGGCGGATTCGTAACCTGAGCGAACTGCTGCTTAAAGTAGTCAAACAGCAGCGTCGGGCGGCTGTCAAGAACCGCCAGCGGAGTATCATGTCCCATGGATACGGACGCCTCCGCACCGTTCTCCGCCATCGGAAGAATAATATCCTTAATATCTTCGTAGGTATAGCCGAATACCTTGTACAGACGGTCGCGAACCTCCTGCGCATGCACCGGAATCTTTTTATTCGGTATCTTCAGATCACTCAGGTGAAGCAGACTTTCATCGAGCCATTCGCCGTACGGCTGACGGCTGGAGTAGTACGCCTTGCACTCCTCGTCCGTAATGATCTTTTTCTGTTTCGTATCAACCAGCAGCATGCGGCCCGGCTCCAGTCTGGCTTTCTTCACAATGTGTTCCGGAGGAATATCGAGTACGCCGACCTCCGACGCCAGAATAACCCGGCCGTCATCCGTCACATAATAGCGGGAAGGACGCAGGCCGTTGCGGTCCAGCGTAGCGCCGACCAGCTCGCCATCCGAAAAGATAATGGCTGCCGGCCCGTCCCAGGGCTCCATCATGGTCGCATAATAATGATAGAAATCCTTCCGGGTCTGATCCATAAAATTATTATTCTTCCACGGTTCCGGAATGGTAATCATCATGGCCAGCGGAAGATCCATGCCGTTCATATAGAAAAACTCTAGCGTATTGTCCAGCTCCGCCGAATCGGATCCCCCGTTCACGACGGCCGGCAGAATGGAGTCAATATCCTTCTCCATCACCGGCGAATACATGGTTTCCCCACGGGCAATCATACGGTCCAGGTTGCCCCGGATGGTATTAATCTCGCCGTTATGAGCAATCATGCGGTACGGATGAGCTCTCTGCCAGCTTGGCGTCGTGTTGGTAGAGAAACGGGAATGAACAATGGCAATCGCTGTCCCATAATCCTCGTCCTGCAGATCCAGATAGAAAGCACGCAGCTGTTTTACCAGAAACATGCCCTTATACACGATGGTCCGGGAGGACATGGAGCAGATATAGGTATCCTCCGAGCTTTGCTCAAATTCGCGGCGGACAGCATACAGTACACGGTCAAAATCAATTCCGGCTGCTGTGCCGGCCGGCTTTCCGAAGAAGCACTGGCTGATATAAGGCATACAATCCAGGGCAAGCTTTCCCAGAATCTCCGGCCGCACCGGAACCTTACGCCAGCCGAGCACCAAAAGTCCGTGTTTTCCGGCAATCACTTCCAGCATGCGGACGGCAAAGGTACGCTTAAGATTATCCTGAGGCAGAAAAATCATGGCGATACCGTACTCACCCTTTCCCGGAAGTTCAATGCCGCTCTGACCGGCCGCTTTCTGGAAAAAGGAGTCCGAAATCTGTGTCAAAATACCGACGCCGTCACCAACCTTGCCGGAGGCATCCTTGCCGGCACGGTGTTCCAGCTTTTCGACGATGGACAAGGCATCGTCCAGCGTTCTTCTATCCTGATGCCCGTCGATATTGACGATCATCCCGATACCGCAGGCATCATGCTCTCTGTTTTCAGCATTGAATGGTGCCGGCTGTGCCTTTTTCAGGCACCTGTTTTTCTGTTTCGCTTCATTCTTAACAGCTTCCATATTTTTTCCTTTATCTAAGCCTGGTTTCTTCAGATACACGGTGCGTGCGCGGCCGGTCTGTGTTCCCGCTGCGCTTTGCATATACCGTCGGTTTACGTTCCCGCGCTTTGGCGGTTCTGTCTGCCTGTAACGGATCTGTCTTTCTATAAATAAAAAGGCGCAGAAACACCCCGAAACCGGAGTGTTTCTGTGCGCCTTTGCACAAATGAGCCGGCGTCTGTACTGCCGCCGGCTGAATATACAATTGTACTGTTTCCGCGAAGATCAGCGAACGGAATAAAGCAGTTCCTCGTAGGTCGGGTAGGACAGGCAGGTGTTCGGGATCAGAGCTTCCGCCGCATCCACATGCTTTCTCAGCTCGTCCATGTCGGCCAGGATGGTATCGTGATAATAGCTGGCTGCCTCCAGCACATCGCTGATGCCCTCCGCCTTCTTCGTATCCTTATCAAGTGCCTCCAGCGCCTTGCCGATCGCAGCCGACTCCGTATCCAGTGTCCTGAGGATATCCGTCTCATAGGAGCAGCTGCTGTCCGGAAGAAGCTGTTTCTTCTCCATCGCCTCATCCAGCAATGTCTTTGAATAGTTAACCAGGCCCGGAGTTACATCCTTGCGAATCATATCCTGCATGGTCAGCGACTCAATATGGACCGTCTTATTGTAATTTTCAAGATGGATCTCATAGCGGGAGCGAAGCTCTACTTCCGTAAATACATGGCGTCTTTCGAACATTTCGATGTTTTCCGGAGCAATCATGCGCGGCATGGCTTCCGGCACGGATTTGAGGTTGTAAAGGCCTCTCTTCCTGGCCTCTTCCAGCCATTCATCAGTATACCCGTTGCCATTGAACAGGATACGTTTATGCTTCTGGAGCATTTCCTGCAGAAGTTTGCGGACAGTGCCTTCCATCTGATCCTGCGAAATGCCTTCCAGCTTATCCGCAATCTGATCCAGGGCATCGGCTACCGCTGTGTTCAGGATGATGTTCGGATCCGCTACGGAAAGTGAGCTGCCCGGCATACGGAACTCAAACTTATTGCCGGTGAAGGCAAAGGGTGAAGTACGGTTGCGGTCGGTGTTATCCTTCTTGAAATGAGGAAGAACCTTCGCTCCGATATCCATACTGGTATCCTTTTCTTTTTCGGTGAGAACCTCGCCTTTTTCAATACTCTTAAGTACGGCATCCAGCTCATCGCCCACAAAGATGGAGATAACCGCCGGCGGTGCCTCGTTGGCTCCCAGTCTGTGATCGTTTCCGGCGGTTGCAACGGATACTCTCATCAGATCCTGATGATCATCCACAGCCGCGATAACCGCCATCAGAAATACCAGGAACGGAAGGTTCTGGGAAGGATCCTTGCCCGGATCCAGCAGGTTCACGCCGGTATCGGTGCTGATGGACCAGTTGTTGTGCTTGCCGCTGCCGTTAATGCCTTCGAACGGTTTCTCCGCAAGCAGGCAGGCAAGGCCGTGCTTGTCAGCAACCTTCTTCATCATCTCCATCGTCAGCTGGTTGTGGTCGACAGCCACATTGGTTGTCTCATAAACCGGAGCCAGCTCATGCTGGGACGGAGCGACCTCATTATGCTTGGTCTTGGCAGGAACGCCGAGCTTCCACAGTTCCTTGTCCAGGTCATGCATGTATTCGGAAACTCTTGGTTTCAGAACTCCGAAATAATGATCTTCCATCTCCTGCCCCTTCGGAGCCGGAGCGCCGATCAGCGTGCGTCCGCAGATCAGAAGGTCTTTTCTCTGCAGGTACAGATCCTTGTCAATCAGGAAATATTCCTGTTCCGGACCTACCGTTGTGCTTACATGGGAAACGGCTGTATTGCCGAGCAGGCGGAGAACTCTCAGCGCCGTGCGGTTCAGTTCCTCCATGGAACGAAGCAGCGGTGTCTTCTTATCCAGCGCCTCGCCGCTGTAAGAGCAGAATGCGGTGGGAATGTAAAGTGTTCCATCTTTAATAAAGGCCGGTGAACTCGGGTCCCATGCCGTGTATCCTCTTGCCTCAAATGTAGCTCTCAGTCCGCCGGACGGAAACGATGAAGCGTCCGGTTCCCCCTTCACCAGTTCCTTGCCGGAGAAATCCATGATTACCTGGCCTCTGGCGGTCGGAGAAATAAAGCTGTCATGTTTTTCGGCAGTCACTCCGGTCATCGGCTGAAACCAGTGTGTGAAATGCGTTGCTCCGTTGGAGACCGCCCATTCCTTCATAGCTGCGGCTACAACATTGGCAATATCCAGTGTGAGATGCTCTCCTGTTTTCATCGTGTGCTGCAGAACCTGATAAATATCCTTCGGCAGTTTTGCGCGCATCACATGATCATTAAAGACAAGACTTCCATACAGCTCGGGAATAGATTTGCTTTCTTCAATCATCTCGCTCATTTCATTCTCCTTTCGCTTTTCCCCGGATTTTCTGTTATAATATAGAAAATTTTCACTGCAAGCACGTAAACAGAATGCGGCGGACCGTATTTGGCGTTCTATTTGGTATAATAGCGCCTTATTTATACGTTTTCCTATTATAACAGGAATTAAAAAAAGACGCACTGAATTTTCTTAATTTAAGAAAAATTCAAAGCGCCTTTGCTTTCAAAAATATTTGTTTACTGGCTTTGATTATAACTTTCCCTGCGTGCATGTCAATGTTTCTTGACAAAGACTTAAAAACACCATATAATTTGCCGCGGAAACTTAATAAAATTAAATAATGCGATTTTCAGCGGAAATTCCGTACTATTTACGATATAATCCATCGGTGACAAAGAGGCCGTTTTCAAGTCTTGTTTGTCACTGTTTTTATAAACAGGATAGTATCAGTTAACTCATCAGCAAAGTGTTCCCTGCGGAACCGGTACGCCGGTATCCGTCCCGGACTGAAGCTGTGCTCCCGGATAACGGAGAAAGGTGCATTACATGAATGCTTATCTGATCCTGGAAGATGGTACTGTTTTTAAGGGCCGTCATATTGGTGCCGAAAAGGATGCCGTCAGCGAAGTTGTCTTCAACACCTCCATGACCGGTTATACGGAGGTCTTTTCTGATCCAAGCTACGCCGGGCAGGCTGTCTGCATGACCTATCCCCTGATCGGCAATTACGGAGTTTGTCTGGAGGATATGGAAAGTGAGCGGATCTGGCCGGATGCCATTATCGTCCGTGAAATGTCCCGTCTGCCTTCCAATTTCCGCATGGATCTGTCTCTGGAAGAATATCTCGAAAAATTCAACATCCCCGGCATTGAGGGTATCGACACCCGCTGTCTGGTTCGAATCCTCCGCGAAAAAGGAACCATGAACGGCTTCCTTACCACCAGCGAACATTTTGATAAAGAAGAAGTTATCTCCCGTCTGCATCAATACACAACCGGCAGGGTGGTTGAAAAAGTCACCTGCTCCGAAATCGGCTACTATCCCGGCAATGCCTTTGTACGTGATTCTTCCGGCCGTCCCATGCGCCGTGTCAGTGTTGCTCTGCTGGATCTGGGTGCCAAATACAGCATCATCAGGAATCTTACCCGCCGTGGCTGCGATGTTACCGTTTATCCGGCGCTCACACCGGCCGAAAAAATTCTGGAGGTGTCTCCGGATGGCATCATGCTTTCCAACGGCCCGGGAGATCCCAAGGAATGTACTTCCATCATCGAACAGATCAAACTATTATCTCACAGCGGCATCCCTGTTTTCGCCATCTGTCTCGGGCATCAGCTGATGGCCCTGAGCGAAGGGGCTGACACGCACAAGCTTCATTACGGCCATCGGGGCAGCAATCACCCGGTGAAAAATACGATAACCGGAAAAGTCTATATTTCCTCACAGAATCACGGATATGTTGTAGATACGGATCGTCTGGATCCATCTGTTGCCATACCTTCCTTTATAAATGTGAACGATGGCACGAACGAGGGGCTTAACTACACAAAGCTGAATGTAGAAACCGTGCAGTTTCATCCGGAGGCATCCGCGGGGCCGCATGACTCTTCATTTTTGTTTGACCGTTTTGTAAAACGCTGCCGTGATTACGCTGCCGTGAAAAATGTTAAAGAACGCGGATGGAGGTAAGGACTATGCCAAAAGATAACAGCATTCACAAAGTTATGGTCATCGGCTCCGGTCCGATCGTCATCGGCCAGGCAGCTGAGTTTGACTATGCCGGCACCCAGGCATGCCGTTCCCTGAAGGAGGAAGGCGTGGAAGTCGTTCTGGTCAATTCCAACCCGGCGACCATCATGACGGATAAGGATATTGCCGACGAGGTATACATTGAGCCGCTGACGACCGGTGTTCTGGAAAAAATCATTGAAAAGGAAAAACCAGATGCGCTGCTTCCCACGCTGGGCGGCCAGGCCGGTCTGAACCTGGGCATGGCCCTCGCCGAATCCGGATTTCTGAGTAAGCATTCCGTCCGGCTGCTCGGTACCAGCGCGGAAACCATACGGCGCGCCGAGGACCGTCAGGCTTTTAAGGATATGCTGGCGAAAATTCATCAGCCCTGCGCGGCTTCCCGTGTCGTTCACGATGTGGAAAACGGTGTCAGTTTCGCCGAGACCATCGGTTATCCGGTTGTCCTGCGTCCGGCCTACACGCTGGGCGGCAGCGGCGGCGGTATTGCTCATAATGAAGATGAGCTGCGTGAAATTCTTGCCAACGGTCTGCGCCTGTCCCGTGTCGGAGAGGTTCTGGTGGAGCGTTCCATCGCCGGATGGAAAGAAGTTGAATTTGAGGTCATGCGGGATGCCAACGGAAGCTGTATCACCGTATGCTGCATGGAGAACGTGGACCCGGTGGGCGTTCATACCGGCGACAGTATCGTTGTTGCCCCAAGCCAGACACTGGCGGACAAGGAATACCAGATGCTTCGCAGCGCTGCCCTGGCGATCATCGATGAACTGAGGATTACCGGAGGCTGCAATGTTCAGTTCGCGCTGAGTCCGGACAGCTTCGAGTACTGTGTCATCGAGGTAAATCCGCGTGTCAGCCGTTCTTCCGCCCTTGCCTCCAAGGCTACCGGGTATCCGATTGCGCGCGTGGCGGCTAAAATCGCTCTCGGCTATCATCTGGATGAAATTCCAAACGCGGTTACCGGAAAAACCTTTGCTTCCTTTGAGCCGGCCATCGACTACGTGGTCGTCAAATTTCCGCGTCTGCCGTTCGATAAATTCATCACGGCCAAGCGTTCCCTGACGACCCAGATGAAGGCAACCGGCGAGGTTATGAGCATCTGCACGAACTTTGAAGGAGCCCTGATGAAGGCCATCCGCTCCCTCGAGCAGCATGTCGACTGTCTGAGAAGCTATGATTTCACTTCTCTGACGGATGATGAGCTGACAGCGGCGCTTAAAAAGACGGACGATCGCCGGATCTGGGAGATCGCGGAAGCGCTCCGCCGCGGCTTCAGCTACGATACCCTGTTTGAACTGACCCGCATCGACCGCTGGTTCATCGACAAATTGAATAACCTTGTCCGGATGGAAGACGCCCTTGAAAACTACCGGCCGGCCCATCCGGAGGAGGACGCTCTCCCGGAGGATCTGCTTCGGGAGGCCAAGCGAATGGAATTTCCGGACAGCGCCATTGCCCGCATCAGCGGCTATTCCGAAGCTGCCATCCTTTCGATGCGCCGGAAATATGATATTCATGCATCCTATAAAATTGTAGATACCTGCGCTGCCGAGTTTCGTGCCCAGACGCCGTACTACTATTCCGTGTATGACGGTCCGGACTGTGAAAATGAGGCGCGCGCAGAAGGAAACGGCAAAAAGAAGATCCTGATCCTCGGCTCCGGCCCGATCCGGATCGGCCAGGGGATTGAATTTGACTACTGCTCTGTTCATGCAGCCTGGGCTTTCGAGAAAAATGGGTTTGAGACGATTATCGTCAATAATAACCCGGAGACGGTCAGCACCGATTTCGATATCGGCGGCCGCCTGTATTTTGAGCCGCTGACGGCGGAGGATGTCGCCAACATTGTCGAACTTGAGAAGCCGGACGGAGCGGTGGTTCAGTTCGGCGGCCAGACCGCGATCAAGCTGGCGGAGGCTCTGGCAAAAATGGGTGTCCGCATCTACGGCACATCCCAGAAGGATGTCGACGCTGCCGAGGACCGTGAGCTGTTTGATGAGATTCTGGAACAGACACAGATTTCCCGTGCTGCCGGCCACACGGTATTTACGACACAGGAAGCACTCGATGCTGCACATTTGCTTGGCTATCCGGTACTCATCCGTCCGTCCTACGTTCTGGGCGGTCAGGGGATGCAGATTGCCATCTCTGACAATGACATTGTAGAATTTATGAATGTCATCAACCAGTACTCGCAGGAACACCCGATTCTGATCGACAAATATCTGCAGGGTACGGAAAATGAAGTGGACGCCGTGTGCGACGGGGACGACATTCTGATTCCGGGCATCATGGAGCATATCGAGCGCTCCGGCATTCACTCCGGCGACTCGATCTCCGTATATCCGCCGCAGACACTCTCGGAAAATGTTCAGAAAACGATTGTGGAATACACGCGCCGTCTGGCGAAAGCGCTCCACGTAATTGGTCTTATCAACGTGCAGTTCATCGCGGTCGATGAAAAGGTATATATCATCGAAGCCAATCCGCGGGCGTCCCGGACAGTTCCGTACATCAGCAAGGTCACCGGCATCCCGGTTGTACCGCTGGCTGCCGCTGTCATGACCGGTAAGAAACTGCCGGAGCTGGGCTATTCCTACGGTCTGGCTCCGAAGGCGGAATACACGGCTGTCAAAATGCCGGTCTTCTCCTTCGAGAAGATCCGCGGTGCTGAAATCAGTCTTGGTCCGGAGATGAAATCCACCGGCGAATGTCTCGGCGTCAGCAGAGATTTCCACGAGGCCTTGTATAAAGCCTTTCTGGGAGCCGGATACCGTCTGCCGAAATACCGCCAGATGGTTATTACCGTCAAGGACTCCGATAAGGAGGAGGCTGTTGGCATTGCCCGCCGCTATGCAAAACTGGGCTATACGATCTATGCAACGCGCTCCACGGCAGCCGTGCTGAACCGTCACGGTATTCCGGCCCGGCGGGTCGGCAAGGTTCATCAGGACAGTCCGACCGTCATCGACCTGATCCTGGAGCACCGCCTTGACCTGATCATCGACACGCCTACCCGCGGCCGCGACAAATCCAGAGACGGCTTTCTCATCCGCCGTCTGGCGATTGAAACGGGAGTCAACGTTCTCACCTCTCTCGACACCGCAGCCGCACTGGCGACAGCACTGGAAAGCATCGTCAGCGAGCATGACCTGGAGCTGGTCAACATCGCGGACATTTAAGTACAAAAAACGCATCTGCAGTTTTGCCTGCGGATGCGTTTTTTAATAAATAAAGATGTGCTGTCCGGTCTTCGCCCGCTGTTTTCACAGATCAATTCTTCCTGTGAATTCATCATTGATGACATAGTAAGCGGCATTTTCCTCGGACTTCAGATATACGACAACCTTTTTGATTTCCTCTTTCTTATGTCCTTCGCTTTCGAATGCTTCCTTCGCCTTCTCCGTTACATCGTCCACATCAACTTCGCTGCCGTTTGCCTGTAAAACAACTTTCTCCTTAACAGATGCCATAATAGTTATCTCCTTTTCAACGCAAAACCTGATAAGTACTCATTTCGTCTGAATTGTAGCAAATGGAAAATAAAAATTCAACAAATAAAAGTTACAAACTTTATACACATTGTATGGAATGAGGCAACTGTTTATACAATAAGCGAAATTCAAATTTGAAAAACAATTGTAACTTTTTGCCGAACAAAAAACGAATCCCATCTTCTCAGAAGCGGATGCCGGCAAACTCAATCAAAAGTCCCCAGGCTGCTCCAAAGAAATAAAGCACTCCGGTGATCCGGATATTTTCCCTCAGATGCCGATGGTTTGTACGATACAAAACCAGCAGACCTACGCCTGCGCTCACCAGCAGCCCTGCCATCATATCTCCGGCTCCGAGCAGTCCGTCCAGATAAAGCTGCGTGATGGCGACGGAGGAGGCGCAGTTCGGAATCAGCCCGATCAGAGCCGCCAGCAAAACCCCGACGACCGGCTGCCGGTTCAGAAACCCTTCGATCGCTCCGGCGCCCGGTCCTTCCACAAGGAACGTGAGCAGCAGGGAAATAATGAACACAAAGAGCGTAATCTGCAGTGTATGCATCAGAGCATCATACCAGATCCCGTGATCTTCCGCCTCATTGCCGTGTACTTCCTCGCACAGGTCACGGATATGTTTCTCTGTCTTGTGCTTATAGCGGGTGAAACGCAGCAGAAAATCAAAGATCAGACCGGATACCACCCCGATCAGTGCCTTTATCAGAACAATCCGAAACATCGTGCCAAGCGGCGCATGCTCGGATATCAGCATCGGCAGCATTTCATCCGAGGTGGACAAAAAAACAGCCAGCAGCGTTCCTATGGAAATCAGACCGCCGGAATAAAGACTGGCAGCCGCCGCCGAAAATCCGCACTGCGGCACCACGCCGACAATACCGCCGAACACCGGTCCCATCCGCCCGACCTTCGACAGCGTCCGCACCGACTTATCTCCTGTCCTGCGCTCGAGCCATTCCATAATCACATAGGTAACAAATAGAAACGGTATGAGTTTCACCGTATCATTCAGAGCATCCGCAAGTGCATCCAACAACATCTCTGTCATAAATTAAATAAAGCCTTTCTGCCCGTTTGATGCGGGCAATCCCATCCTTCCTTTTTCGACACCCCTTTTTATATCATGCAACTTGATTTCTGTCAAAAACTTCTGCCGCAGTGCCTCCTCTCCTTTGCCGCAGCGCTTCCCCTCGCAGCTGCTGAGAAGCTCCGGTCCCGGTCTGCCGGAAAAACCTCCCCGTATGTATATTGCGAATATTTTCTGTATCGGTATAATAAAACGATATGAGTGTCAAAAGTACCTTTTGCCACTCATTTATGATTACGCGTGGTTTCGTTTGTGCCGCTGAGGATACGGCGGCGGAAGGGAGAAGTTTATGTCCTGCTATGACCTTATTGCTCTGGATATGGACGGAACATTGCTGAACACGGAACAGAAAATCGCCCCGCAGGCGCTCGCTTCCATCCGGGAAGCCTTTGCCCGGGGAAAACAGGTTGTCCTGTGCACCGGCCGCCCCGTTTCCGAGCTTGCCTTCTATATGGATGACCTTTCCGCTTCCGGAGTACGCTATATGATCTGTGAAAGCGGTTCCCTGATCTGGGATAATATAAAAAAGAAGGTTCTGGGACGACATACGCTGGCGCCTGAAACCGTGCAGACAATCGTCAGCTACATTAAGGATAAGGATATCGTTCCGGATGTCATGAGCGAAGGACAGTCCTTCTTTCAGTGCGATCATGTCCCAGCTCTGCTCACCCATCAGATGGGGGAATTTTTTGATATGTTTAATCGCTGTTCCACAAAGGTTCCGGATATCTTCGATCTGATTCGGGATCGGCAGGATCGTCTGGAAAAATTCAATCTGTTTCACACCAGCCCCCTGGAGAGGGATCGAACCCTCTCGGCGCTGGGCAGTCTTCCGGCCCAGATAGCCCGATCGGAGATTTCCGCCATTGAGTTTTCTCCGCTGCATATTGACAAGGGCAGCGGGCTTCGGGAACTGGCATCCGCGCTGAACATTCCGATGGAGCATATCATCGCTGCCGGTGATGCGGACAATGACCTTCCTATGATCACGGCTGCCGGTCTGGGACTTGCCATGGGTAATTCCAATGACAAGGTCAAAAGCATGGCCGGGGCCATACTCCCGGACAACGATCATAACGGCTGCGGATGGGCCATTGAAAACATTTTGCTTACGGACTGAGCCGGCTGTCCGGCTCCTCTTTCGCTCCTTCCCGTAAGCCAGCCGTCATCCTTTATTTAGTGTTTTTGTATGTTGACATATACTATATCGTGTTGTATGGTATAAGAGCACACAGAAAATGAAAACTGCCCGCTCCCCTGGAGTCTGCGTTCACCTGTCTCCGGAAATGATAGATCCGGAATGTACAGGGGGAAGGAGTGGGTGTACGGGAAAAGGGAGGGTATTCATGACTGTTGAGGAGTGGCTCGGCCGGGACAACCAGCTGGGTATCGATATCTGGAATAAAAAGTACAAATACGACCATGAAAACTTTGAGGAATGGCTGACCCGCGTCAGCGGCGGAAACGAGGAAATTTCCCGGTTTATCCGTGAGAAAAAGTTCCTGTTCGGCGGACGAATACTGGCGAACCGCGGTCTTGACAAAAAAGGCAAGAAGGTTACCCTGAGCAACTGTTACGTCGTTGCTCCGCCGGAGGATAATATTGAAAGCATATTCGACTGTGCGAAAAAACTTGCCCGGACGTACAGCTACGGCGGCGGCTGCGGCGTGGATATCTCAAGGCTGTCTCCGCGCGGAGCCGCCATCAACAACGCTGCCAAAGAGACCAGCGGTGCTGTATCCTTCATGGATCTGTACTCTCTCGTCACGGACCTGATCGGCCAGAACGGACGCCGCGGCGCCCTGATGATTTCGATCGACTGCTCCCATCCGGACGTGGAAGAATTTATCCGCCTGAAATCCGATCTGAACAAAGTAACCAAGGCTAACATTTCCGTCCGCATCAGCGACGAATTTATGAAATGCGTGAAAGAAAAGAAACCGTTCCTGCTCCATTATACCCGCGAGGCGACCGGTCAGAAAATTGAGAAGGAAGTCGACGCCAGAAAGCTGTTCCACGAAATGGCTGAAATCAACTGGGACTATGGTGAACCGGGAGCTTTGTTCTGGGATCATATCCGGGAGGGAAACCTTCTTGCCAATACGAAGGAATTTTCCTACGCCGGCGTGAATCCGTGCGCGGAGGAACCGCTCCCGGCAGGCGGAAGCTGCCTTATCGGAAGTATCAGCCTGTCTGAATTCGTACAGGATCCGTTTACCGGCCATGCTTCCTTTGATTACGAAGGCTTCAAGGAGTGCGTCGCCGCCTGTGTGCGCGCTCTGAATGAAGTGCTGGAGGAGGGGCTCGCGCTCCATCCGCTTGAAGAACAGCGCCAGAGTGTCAGCGACTGGCGTCAGATTGGTCTGGGCATCATGGGCCTGGGGGACATGATGATTAAGCTTGGCATCGCCTACGGAAGTGACGAAGCCGCTGCTCTGTGCGATAAGCTCGGCTTTCTCATGGCGGACACCGCCATTGCATCTTCCGCCCTGCTGGCAAAGAAAGACGGTCCCTTCCCCATGTGCCATACCGATGAGATTATGAGCACTGCATTCTTCAGGTCCAACACAACGGAAAAGACAGCCGCCCTGGTTAAGAAATACGGCCTGCGCAACTCTCAGATCCTGACCATCACACCGACCGGCACACTTTCCACCATGCTCGGTATCTCCGGAGGCATTGAACCAATCTACGCAAACTCCTACGAACGGCGTACGGTTTCTCTGCATGGCGGTGATGTATATTACAAGGTTTTTACGAGAATCGTTGAGCAGTACATGAAAAAAGCCGGCATTACAGATGAAGCGGATCTTCCGGATTACTTTGTAACCGCCATGACATTGAATTACCGTCAGCGTGTCAACATGCAGGCCGCATGGCAGAAACATATCGATGCCTCCATCAGCTCCACCTGCAACGTGCCGAACGAGTTCACGGTTCAGGAAGTTGAGAACCTGTATATGTACGCTTACGATAAGGGTCTGAAGGGGATCACCCTGTTCCGCGATGGCTGTAAGCGTCTGGGCATCCTGACTCCGGAAAAGCCGAAGAGTGCTTCTGTGGACGCCGGGCTGAAAAGAGGCGACATCATTCAGGTAACCGACAATGTTGTCGGCATGAAGCGCAAACTGATGACCGGCTGCGGTTCCCTGCACTGTATGGCGCTCTTTGATCCAAATACCGGTTCTTTGCTGGAGGTATTCCTCAGCAAGGGAAGCACCGGCGGCTGCAACAACTTCATGATCGGCCTTTCCCGCATGATCTCCATTGCTGCCCGCGGCGGCATCGACATTTACACGATTGTCGACCAGCTCAATTCCACCGGCTCCTGCCCCAGTTACGCTGTCCGCTATGCAACGAAAAAGGATACCAGCCGCGGAAGCTGCTGTCCGATGGCTGTCGGCAACGCTCTGCTCGACATGTACAACCATATGCAAAAGCTCATTGCCGGCCGCAGGAACGGCGCCGCCGCAGGCGCCTTTTCGGAAGAACCGGTTCCGGAGGCCAAGGCGGCCCCGAAAATCGAAAAGAGTGCTCTTCTGTGTCCGGAATGCGGTACTCCGCTCGTATTTGAAGGCGGCTGCAATATCTGCAAAAACTGCGGATGGAGCAAATGCTTCTGATAAAATCTGTGCTTTTGATAAAGTCTGTGCTTTCGATGACAGAACAGACAAACCCGTTTGAAGGTCTTTCTTTCCGTTTCTGTATCTCGAAAAAAATCGCCCTCCGGGGCGATTTTTTTCTGAATCTGCTTTTATGCCGCTCTGCCTTTCCGGCGGATCTGCTGCTTTTATGCCGCTCTGCTTTTATGCCGCTCTACTTTTCCTGCAAATCTGCTTCGTTTGTTCCGATATGCTCCGGGAGTTTTCCGGGCTCGTACCCGTCTTCGATCCTGCCGTTTTCTGCAGTTTTTCCTTCTGCCGCTTTATCTTCATTTTCTGCCGGGACTTCATCGGCTTTTTTCATGTTCTCTTTCAGTTTATCCAGCAAATTCTCCGTACTGCTCTGAAAGTCATTCATCCACACGAGGCCCCGGCTTTTCGCCAGGTCCAGCCAGATCCGGGCAAACGCATCCCGGGATTCCTTTGGCATTTCCCGCATCACCGCAAGCACTTTCAGCATCGTCTGCGTCTTGCTCTTCGTCACCTCGGAAAACGTGGTGGCGCCGGTCTTGTCCAGGAGTCCGAACAGCGTATCAATGAAAAACTTCCGGTTCTGGGTACTCTCTCCGGCCACCCAGGTTCGTATGGTCTGATCAAAGAAGATACTCCCCTTCTCCCGCTGATCTGCCTCCAGGAAGCTTTTTCCGAGCACCTGCCAGGTAAATCCGTCATGCTGCATGACTTTGTCCCCGGTGCTCTGAATCACCTTCGGCTTTACCTCGCCCGACATCAGAATGCCGATGATGGAGTAAGCCGGGGTAAATTTTTTAATCCGGGGAATGATCTTTCCAAACTCGGGGGAATCTTTCAGGGATTCGATAAATCCCGGACCGTCATTGGAGTAGACGGTTAAAATTCTCTCATTGACTGCCGGATTGCAGAATGCAGCAGCATAAACCGCAAAATTTCCTCCCTTGGAATGCCCGCCGACACGAATGTCTGCGATCACGCCCGTCAGCGTACTGTCCATGTAAGACACCGCGTCCCTCTGGCCGGCGGTCTGATGCATATAGCTGAAATCAAAGTCCTCCTTCCAGCCGATCAGCGAATCGTCGGTTCCCCGGAAGGCAACATAGTACGAGCCGTCGTCCAGGATATAGGTGATGGCCGCCAGCTGCTCATCCTTCGATGAGTCCACAATATTCATATAATTTGTGTAGCGCATATTGCCAAAGCGCACGGAAGCGGCCACCTTCAAGAGCAGCAGCGGAAGCTGACGGAAACGCTCGGGCACGTCCTTCGCGTTGAGCTGATCCGTCAGCGTTCTGCTTCGGCGGTTCGCCTTCTCAATGATCTCAAATCCCCTGGCATAGTCTTGCCGGCCCGGTTCCGGCACCAGCCCTGAAAAATCAAAGTATGCCAGCTGGGAAAGGATCAGATTGTCCACCTCATTAAAAGGATCCACGGACAAGGGAAGGTCGCCTCTCCAGTCTATATAATCAATAATATTTCCCATTCCAAATCTCCTGTACTGTTTTTCCATCGGACAAAGCCACCCGCATGCAGGCATGCGTGGTGGTGGACTTTTGACACTGTAAATAATGCCACGAATTGCTTCGTTTCTTCGAAACTCCCGCAATTCTCCGAACATTCATGATTACGCGTGGCTTCGCTGCTTCGCAGTTCTCGCCACGCTGCCACATTCGGCACTCTCGTGTCGCTTACGCGCCACTTCGTGCCTCATGTGGGGCGTGTCAATAAGTCCACCGCCACCCGCATGCAGGCATGCGTGGTGGTGGACTTTTGACACTGTAATCATTTTATCATTTATTTTTTGTTTTCCAAAGGTAATCGTGCACTTGTGCATCCTGTCTTAACTTTCCATAAATTTCGCCCGGATTATTGAAAAGTATTACGTTCAATGGTATATTTGTTTTGTTTATAGATGAATATAAACACAAATTTTCTATTGCATGGAGGGTTCTTTCTATGAAAAAAGCTAGAAGTATTATGACCATGACGCTTGCAGCTTCCATGATTTTCTCCATGGCTGCTTTCGCTGAAGGCACTACCGAGAGTGCCGGGGAAAAGGCTCCGGAGGATTATACCGGCAGTCTGGTTGTTTATTCACCCCATGACGCGGATCCCCTGGCGGCCGGGATTGCCCTGTTCGAAGAGAAATATCCGAACATTGAAGTTGAAACCGTAGCTGCCGGCACCGGTGAGCTGTGCCAGAGAATTGTTGCCGAGGCCGAGAACCCGCAGGGCGATGTTCTGTGGGGCGGCGGAGCCGATACACTGGCCGCCTACAAGGATTATTTTGAACCGTATGTATGCGCAAACGATGACGTCATCGACGCTTCCATGAAGGATCCGGACGGATACTGGATCGGAGAATCTCCGCTGCCGATGGTTATCATCTACAACAAGACGCTGATCGATGAAGCGGACGTTCCTACCACCTGGGAAGGCCTGACGGATGAAGCTCTGAAAGGAAAGATTGCCTATGCTTCTCCGGCAAAATCCGGTTCCGCCTATACACAGCTTTGCACCATGCTGTTCAGTCAGGAAAGCATCGATAAAGGCTGGGATCTGGTCGGCAAATTCATCGACAACCTGGATGGAAAAATTCAGGATTCTTCAGGCAACTGCCATAAACTGGTAGCCACCGGCGAGTATTCCATCGGTGTGACCATTGAAAAGAGTGCTGTCCTTTACGCAGACAACCCGGATATCGGATTTGTATATCTTGAAAAAGATTCCGCAGTTCCGGATGGTGTTGCTCTCATCAAGGATTGCCCTGATGAAGAAAACGCAAAGCTGTTCATCGACTTCGTAACCAGCAAGGAATGCCAGGAAGAGCAGAATAAGGAATTCGCACGCCGCCCGGTACGAACGGATGTTACCCCGGAAGGTCTTTGCCCCATGAGCGATATCGACCTTGGCAATTATGATTTCGACTATGCAGCCGCCAACCGTGAAGAAATCACGGATAAATGGAATGATCTGACAGTCGGCTGATGTGACAGACTATCTCGCAAAAAATACGGCGGGAGGAGACGGATGCCTCCTCCCGCTTGTTTGCTATCAGGAGGAAAACATTTTGAGCAATTCGGTGACAATCAGGGATGCCGTTAAAAAGTACGGCGATTTTACAGCACTGAAGGGAGTTTCCCTGGACATTAAGGAGGGAGAGTTCTTTACCCTGCTCGGTCCCAGCGGCTGCGGCAAGACAACACTCCTGCGCATGATCGCAGGCTTTAATTCGATTGAGGGCGGTGAATTCTGCATCGGGGATCAGCGGATTAACGACATTCCCGCGCACAAAAGAGATATCGGTATGGTCTTCCAGAATTACGCCATCTTCCCGCATCTTTCCGTGGAGGAAAATGTAGCCTACGGTCTGAAGGCCAGAAAAGTGCCGAAAAGTGAAATTCCGGGACGTGTCGAAAAAGCACTGAAACAGGTGCAGATTGAACACCTGGCGAAGCGTATGCCGAATGAGCTTTCCGGCGGCCAGCAGCAGCGGGTTGCGCTGGCGCGCGCCTTTGTCATAGAGCCGAATATCCTTCTGATGGATGAGCCTCTCTCCAATCTGGATGCAAAGCTTCGGGTTCAGATGCGCGGCGTGATTAAAAAACTGCAGCGTCAGCTGGGGATCACCACCATCTATGTTACCCACGACCAACAGGAGGCGCTCGCCATCTCCGACCGCATTGCCATTATGCGCGAAGGAGTCATCATGCAGGTGGGAACTCCCCGCGAAATATACGCCAAACCGCAGAACCCGTTCGTTGCCGGTTTCATTGGCGTTTCCAATTTTCTTGACTGTACCGTGCGCACAGCTGCGGACGATGCCATTGTCTCTATTTATGATGAACCCGGGCTTCCTATGAAGCTGCGCAAGGCTTACAGCGGAAGCGCTCTTCTGTCCGCCCGCCCGGAACAGCTGTTTTTCGCTGAACACGGCATGCCCGGAACGGTCCGCTTTTACACGTTCCTCGGGGATTTCATTCAGTATGAGATAGAACTGAAGGACGGGCAGATGCTGCAGATCAACGAGTACACCAAGGATATGCCTATGCAGCATGAAATCGGAGAAAAGGTACGGATCAGCTTCAATCCGGCGGCTGTCTCCCTTTACAGCAAGGAAACCGGGGAGGTGCTTTCACTATGATGAAAACAACGACGGACCGGCGTCCGCATACCCCGGAAAGCCTTTCCTGTACGGATGCGCGGAGGTGAACACATGAAAGTCAAAATGAAAAAAGCGCAGAAATGGCATCCCACCTTCTGGTTCTGGGTGCAGCTTTTAACCCTGATCGCCCTGTTTATTTTCGTCATCTATCCGTTTTACAAAATCATCACCAACAGTATTTTTTCGGATAAGGCCGCCGGTGTCACCGGCTATAACTTTATCCGCTTCTTTACGAAGCCCTACTACTATACGTCACTGCTCCATTCGCTGGTGGTGTGCCTGTTCACGGTCATTTTCGCCACTCTGGTGGGTGTGCCGGTTGCGTACGTCATGACGCGCTACAACATTGCCGGGAAAAAGCTGCTGCATATTTTCATCATCATGTCCCTCATGAGCCCGCCCTTCATCGGGGCTTATTCCTGGATCATCCTCATGGGACGCGCGGGCCTGGTAACCCGGGCACTGACCGCCATCGGATTCCCGGCGCCCACCATTTACGGCCGCAACGGTATTATCTTTGTGTTCACGCTGCATCTGTTCCCGTACATTTACCTGTACACGAGCAGTGCCATGAATTCCATCGACTCCTCACTGGAGGAAGCGGCAGAGAACCTCGGCATGAGCAAGGCACGCCGGATCCGGACCGTCACCATCCCGGTTGTCATGCCTTCCATCGCCGCCGGCATGATCATGGTTTTCATGACCTGCCTGGCTGATTTCGGCACCCCCATGCTGCTGGGCGAAGGCTACACCGTGCTTCCGGTCATGATCTACAATGAGTATATGTCCGAGAGTGCTACCAACCCGTACATGGCCTCCGCAATGTCGGTGATCATTGTGGCTTTTTCGCTCGGCGTACTGCTGTTCCAGAAGAAGGTTGTGGATAAGAAGAATTACATGATGAGTTCACTGCGGCCGCCCAGGGAAGAAAAACTCCACGGCGCAAAACGCTTTTTTGCCGGTCTGTGGATTTACATTATTGTATTTATCGCATTCCTGCCGCAGATCGTTGTCATCTGCCAGTCGTTTATCGAGCGCTCCTTCTCCGGCGTGGTCAAGGGCATCAACTTCAACAACTACCGCTCCATCGCCGGCAAGCTGTCGCGGAACATCCGGAACACCTATGTATTCTCACTGGCGGCCATTGTGTTCATCATCATCATCGGTATTCTGGCCAGCTACGTGATCGTACGCCGCAAGAGCAAAACTTCCGCCCTCATCGATCTTCTGATCATGTTCCCGTACGTACTTCCGGGCTCTGTACTTGGTATCGGTCTTATTGTGGCCTTCAACCATAAGCCGATCATTCTGGTCGGAACATCCGCCATTATGATCATCTCGTACATTATCCGTAAAATCCCGTACACGGTTCGGTCCGGAAGCGCTTTCCTTTACCAGATGGATCCGTTTATCGAGGAAGCCTCCATCAACCTGGGTGTCAGCCCGATGAAAACATTCTTCACCGTAACCGCGAGGATGATGCTGCCCGGCATTATGTCCGGCGCCGTCCTGTCCTGGATTACCTGCATCAACGAGCTGTCCAGCTCCATCATGCTCTACTCCGGCAAGACCAGCACCATCTCCGTAGCCATCTATCAGGAGGTTACCCGAATGAGCGATGGAACCGCCGGCGCTCTGGCCACCATCCTGACACTGACCACCATGATTTCATTGCTGATCGTATTCAGACTCACCAAAGGCAAGGTGAAAATTGTCTGAGATGAAAGGAATAGGAAAGGAAGGTACCGATCGTGATTAAAAACATTGTTTTCGATATGGGCGGCGTCATTATCCGTTTCGACCGCCATCTGTTTATTTCCCGTTTTGATGTGAGCCCTGAAGATGAAAAACTCCTGGAGACGGAGCTTTTTACTTCGATTGAATGGGCTCAGATGGACCGCGGCAGCATTACGGAAAAGGAGGCGGAGCAGAGCATCTGCGCCCGCCTTCCCGGGCGGCTGCACGATGTCGCGCATAAGCTCATCACCATGTGGGACCGGCCGATCCTCCCGGTGGACGGAATGGAGGATCTCATCCGGGAGCTTCACGAAAACGGCTACAAAATATATCTTCTTTCCAACGCCAGCGTCCGCCAGCCCGAATACTGGGCGCGCGTGCCGGCTGCCCGCTACTTCGACGATACTCTTGTCAGTGCTGCGATCCGGCTGGTAAAGCCGCAGCCTGAAATTTACGTCTGCGCCTATAACCGTTTCAATATCCGGCCGGAGGAGAGCGTCTTTATCGACGATAATCCATGGAACTGCGAAGCTTCCCAGTGCACCGGCATGCGTGCGTTCGTATTTCATAACGATGCCGGAGCTGTGCGCCGTTTTCTGCGCTCGCTGGGTGTGCGTGTAAACGCCTGAAACACCGCCCTCCGGGCGGCCGTGTTCTTCGTACATTAAAACAGACGCATCTGTTCTCCTGTCACCCGGACATTGGATACCATCATGCTTTCATCTGCGCTTCCCCTCTCATGTTCAGCCTTCAGGTACCGCATTCCGCTTCGAAGGCTGGAAGAATACAGGTTTAAAACATAAATGTTGTCAAAGCGGTTATAGATCGACTCGCCGCCCAGACCTGTCAGGCAGATCAGCTGCGTACCGCTCTTTCTGGCTACATCCATCAGAGGAATGAGCAGATGGGAAGCGTTGGTCTGGGCAAACGGATTGTCCATGATCAGCACTTTGGTCTCCTTTTTCTCGGCGAACACATCACTGTCGTTCCGGCGCAGATAATACAGAAGGCTGGTCAGAATGACAAACGCGGAAAGGAAACCTTCGCCGCCTGAATTTCTTGCAACCTCCGACCAGGTAATCGGATACTCCCGGTCCGCCTCTATTTTATAGAGGCGGACCGTTACATTTCCTATGCCGATGACCGCGTCATAAAGCGCTTTGGTCGTGATTCTGGCTCCAAGATACTCTTCGATGTTCCGGTTTTCTTCCAGCAGGCCGACACAGTGATCGGTAACATCATCCATGTAATCCTTCAGACGGATCTGATACATGGACGCGTTCTCTTCCCAGTCCGGCGTTCCGATCTTCAGCATTTTAACCGGGTGTTCCCGGATCATGATCGTCGAGTTATCATCGATCTTCCCAAGGTCCGTGCTGACATGATGAAGATAATCCTCCATCATCCCGGCAATCCGCGCTTTCTCCTTATCTACCAGTGAAATATCAATCAATAGTTTTTCAATCAGCTGGTCAAAAGAGCCAAGGATAATATCCAGCTGATTTTGCAGCTGTTCGGCAGAATCCGTGAGCGACTGAAGGGTTTCCAGCGGCTTTTGAAAGAAATCCTCCTGAAGTTTTTCATCCCGCATAATTCCTCCGATGGTACGGGCGGTTTCCTCACGGTTCTTCCGGAGTGTATCCTGAAGATGCACATAGCCGCGTTTCAGCTCTCCCTGACGCTTTTTAATCAGGGCCCCACTCATACCTTCCATCGTATCATCCAGAGGCGTTTCCTCACGGCGCTTAAGATTATCAAATTCCGCCAGGGCTGTAAGGTTCTCATCGTACATTCGCCGCCTGTCTTCTGCCTCCTTCACTTCTTCCGCCTTCGTCTTCGCATCGTGCCGGCAGGTGGCAATGGCTTCGTCAAAATTGATGGCTGGGATATCCTCCTCGGGAAGCGGATCACTCCGGCCGGCATCTTCCAGCATATTGGCGAGGATGGTCTTTTTCCTCTCCTCAAGAGCGCCTGCCTTTTTCTCGCAGACCATAATTTCCGCCTGCGTCTGCTGCATTTGCTCCAGATAAGCGGCCGCTTCCTTCTGTAGCCGCAGCTCTTCTGCCTGATCGTAGCTGACATTCTGCCACATCTGTGCGGAAAATCCGTACTCTGCGGCATTGCCATCCAGTTCCTTTTGTTTTTTCTGCTTTCTGGCGCTCTGACGTTTAATCTTTTTCTCCAGTTCCTTCTGCTCTCCGCTAACCCTGGAAGTGATAGCTTCATAGCGCGCTTTAAGGGAAACGGCTTCTTCCTCCGTCAGGCTGCCGGGTGCCGCCGCATAGGAAGCAAACTCCAGAGCTGTCTGCCTGAAGTGATCGATCTTCTGCAAAAGTGAATTCTTCTGCATATCCGCGCTGCGGATGGCGTTTTCAAGTTCCCCCTGCCGTATGCGAAGATCCGCAATCTTCTTTTCAAGGTTTTTGTCCTGTTCCTGCGCCTTATGTCTGCGTCTCAGAACTTCCAGTGTCTCTTTGTATTCTTTGCAGAGCGTTTCAAAATCCTCCAGAAGGATCTCGTACTTCCGGATCTGCTCCGCCTTTTCGCGGACGATCTTCTCGTATTCCTTAAGGCCGGCGGAAAGCTCATCCAGGTGGCGCTGCATCTGTTCCGCCTGCCGGGAGGACGCTGCGGCAGATTCACGCAGGGCTTCCATCTGTGCTTTCAGTTTTTCGTATTCTTCGCCGGTTACCTTCTGATTCGCCAGAATCCCCCTCTGCTCATAGTACATGCGGTATTCATCCGCTTTTCTCTTCTCATCCTCCTTCACGCGGCGTATTTCCTGCGCCTTTGCTTCAACCATTTCACGAAGTTTTTTTCTGTTCAGCAGCGCATCATTAAAGCACAGATAAAAGCTGACATGATCAAAATCAATGACTTGTTCTGCTTTTGCCAGGTTCGGCCCGCCCGGCCTGTTCCCATTGCCGGTTTCCGCTTCCGCACTGCCTGCTCCCTGTGCCATGTCCTCCCGGATCAGGATCGGGATCGGCGCGGATGTATTCGTCCGGACGGTAAGATGGCGAAGCCGGTCCGCCTCCGAAGCACTCATCAGCAGCGAATAAGGAAGAAACGGATATTGCTGAACCAGTTTCCGGTTCTGACTTTCCGTGTTCTGGTTCCGGGCAAGCCACTCCATCCCATACAGACAGCTGATACCCGCCTCCTCGAGCATACGCCGAAAATCCTCCGATAATTCAATAACCTCTCCTCCGCTCAGCTGGCGGTACTCACGCTCCAGGCCATGCAGTGTCACAGCCATGTTCTTTCGCACTTCCTCATTCTTCTGAAGCCGGCTGTCCGCCGCCTCCAGGATGGAAGCTGTGTTAAAAAGCTCTTCCTCCGGTATTTCAAAATAGCGCAGAATCCCCCTGCGCTCGGAAAGCTCCCGATCGTACTCGTCCTTTCTTTCCTTTGCCTGCCGGATATTTTCCTCCAGAATCGTTCTCCTTCGGCGCACATCCTCCAGGCGGCGCCGCACGGCCTCCATCTCCTGCTCTGTATTGGCCTGACCGGCGAAAGCTTCCTTCTGATCCTGCTCCAGTTTCTTCTTCTGATCCTGCCAGGAAAGTTTTGCTTCGGTCAGCGCACCTTCCTCATATTCGCCAAGCACATTTCTGGAAAGCGACGCATGATAGCGCCGGTTAAAGCGCTCCTCCGCCTCATCGTAACTGCGGATTCTCTCCTTCATCGCGCCAAGTTCGCCGGCAAGCTGCTGCCGCGCCTTTTCTGCTTCCTCCCGGGCGGTGCGGGCGGATGTTCTGTCCGCCTCCATCTGACGAAGTTCCTTTTCTTTCTCCTTCTGCTCCGCTTCGCTGTCTTTGAGCTTCTCTGTGTAGTAGCCCGCCAGCCTCGATCCCACCTTCTCACGCTCGGGAGCCAGATCGCGGTCTTTGTCCCGAAGGATGCGAAGCTGTTCCTCCGTCTCGGCAAGATCCTGGGATGCCTCGTTCAATTCCTCCTGCTGTTTCGCACACGCCAGCAGATGCTGCCTTCTCTCGGTATTTTTTCTTTCCCCGGCAAGTCTTTCCCTTATGTCATTTAATCGTTCCCGGACAGACTGATTTTCTGACTGTTCATGGGTATTCCTTACGATTTCGGCGGAATATTTCTGATAACGCAGAAGTGTCATTTCATCGGCAATCGCCTGCTCCTGCTGCCTGAGGTTTTCCTCTTTCCCGGCCTGTATCCTTAAAAGCTCCGATAAGGTATCCCGGAAGATGGCGATTGCATTCTCCTGCTCCTCCATGTCCTGCTCTGTTTTACGGCATACTTCCGCTCCGGAGCGCACCTTCTGCGCCTGCTGGCGGAAAATTTCAATTGTATCTCGTCTCTGGATTTTGGAGCGGTTATCCTTCCACAAGCCCCGACTCATTCTTACAGTCGGCAAAAAGGTTCGACAGCCCGGATTCTTCCAGATTGACCTTGTGAATGATGGCCTCCCACTCTCTGTAATAAATATCGTAATCGGCCAGCTTTTCAAAATACTGCCGGGCCTGGGCCGGCTGGTTCATGTCATAGCAGAAGAACGGTTTTCCCGGTTCCTTTTTCCAGGTGTCGAAAAGCTGTCTGCACTGTACATAGCCTTTCAGAATTTCGCCTCTGGGAGATTTTTCCGTGACCGGGATATGCTCCAGGTCCATGGCATTGCCGCCCGGATACTCGAAAATAAAATTCGTTATCTCCAGTTCTTCCGGCGACTCCGTATCCTGGCTGCGGCGCACCATCATGCCGGTCAGAACGTATCCGCCGCCGCCGTCCAGTTTCCACTCCACCAGGATAAAGGCCGGCTTGGAGCTGGTAAAATAAGAAGCGAACGGGCGGTCGGCCAGATCGCGGTAGCGCCTGTGTACAAAGGGTGCCATCATCATCTGTACCAGCACCGTTTTGCCGCCGCCGTTCCGGAGCGTCATAAGCGTATTTTGCCCGTTAAAATCAAATTGTTCGTCGCCGATCTGAATAGAATCGTGATTGTACCGAAGATTAATAATCCTAAGGCGGTTGATCCGGCTCATGTTTTCGTCTCCTTCTTTTCGCTCCTGCTCTGGCGGCGTTTTCCGCCGCGCTTTGCAGGTTCCTCAAGTGTTCCGATCACACGCAGAACCCGCTGATAGTTGTTCTGGTTGAGTAAATTCCAGTCCATAAATTGATCCAGCTTTTTTGTCGTCTTAATCATGTCGTCTTTTTCAATGTAGTCGATCAGCCTCTGCTGTTCCAGAAAACGGAGAATATGGTACAAAAATCCTTCTTTCGTTGAACGGGCCCTGGAACCGCGTTCATCCGATCGCAGCTGTTCGTATGCTTCCCGGATGTTTGTAAATATAATTCCGCGCTCTTCCTGTTCTTCTTCCGTGAAGCGGCTCACGCCTTCCTGAAGGCGTTCTGACACGGTATTCTGAAGTTCGCCGGCGCGCACAAAATCCCGTGTGTGCGCCGTCGCGCCCTGCCCGTCGTAAAACATGGTAAGAAGCGTCAGAATAACAAACTGGCTCAGATAATAGTCCTTATCCGTCGCACCGGACCGGCACAGCTCCTGCTTGAGCTGCGCCTTGGAATATCCAAGGAAATCGTTATCCTCCCGCGGGATAAGATAAATCGTATCCCCGTACTGCTCTACGTCCGCGTTCAGCGCATCTCCCTGCAGTTTCGTCAGGTTCTGAATTTCCTCGCTGGTTGTGTACGCATCGAAAAGCTCCCCCGAATCCTCCCCGCCAAGCTGATGTTTCTCCAGGAGACGGGCAAATACTTCCTGGCTCATCCGGATATCCTTCATTTCATAAGCCATTTTCAATCCTCCCACCGGACGCGAAGCAGAACATTGGAACAGCATACATCCGAACTGCCTCCGTTATAAGGTACATCATAAAAAACAGCCGTGCTTCCGTCATCAATCTTCATCGCTTCAACCATATAGATGCGATGCTCTTTCATCCTGTCCGAAAGATCCAGCAGCATTTCCGACAGAGAAAAATCTCCCGGCTCCTCCATAAGATTTTCCTTTCGTTCCTTGCGAAGCGCATCGATATCGAAGGTCCTTCCCTTCAAAAATTCCACCATAATCTCCTTAAACTTGTCCGCATCCGGTATCAGCTTCTCCTGAAGTCCATCCTCTTTGGGACATCGGCCGGCAAATTCCTTCAGCGTGCAGCTTCCGGCCGTCCTTCCGTGGCCGTCCCGCGGAGATAGTTCTGTTAAATGGCCGTGCACGGCGCCGCTGATCAGTTCTTCCACACTCTCCCGGTACTGTGCGAGCTTTTCCCGGACACGGCGCTGCTCCTCTTCCTGATCCGTCCTGTCTGCGTCTTCAACCAGCTCATTTTCTTCCTCTTCCGTCTTCCTGCGGACCGGCCGCTGGGGTGCACATGCCTTATCCGGCAGGTAAATTTTTTCCGGATCGCGGCTGAACAGCGGCCGGATAAAAAGCTCAATCCGGTCAAGTGCAGAAGGGTCTTCCAGTACCTTGTCATACAAATCCGACGTCAATGAAAAACGCCGGATGGCCGACATCTGTGAAAGCTGCTCCAACTCATGAGTGTAGAGCGATTTAAGATCGAGATGGGCCCCCAGGATCTTCTGCTGCTCTTCCAGTGCCCGGCCGAGATAGCCGTCAATCAGTCGCAGATTGGAAAGCGTTTTCTCTTCCTTGGGCGTCAGGCTCGAAAGGTTCAGGTTCATCTGCTCCAGCTCCCGGGTTCTGTCTCGCACCTGTCTTCGGTACGCTGTAAATTTTTCCTTTGTCTCACTGATTGTATCCAGATTTTCATTCAGTATTTTTCTATATTCGTCGACGGAGTAGCAAAGTGCATTCCGGCGAATCCGAACCATCGCTTCCTGAATCTTGCGCAGCTGGATCTGAAGCAGCTGGAACACGCTTCGAATGTCGTTCACTGCCTTGTCATAGCTTTGCTTCTTCAAATGCAGTTCAAAAATCATTTCATGAACGGTGAGCTTGAGGTTATCTTCAATCTCCAGCGTTGAAAGGACAAGATTGTACCCGTCTTCCGTCAGATAGTAAGAGGTTCGCCGGACATCGCCGTCCATATAGACGATTTTATTATTCACATAGCTCACGGAAATATCCTGTTTCGAGAGAGTATCGAAATCATAGCCTTCGAAGGACATACGCTGCCCCTCGTTGGACAGTATTACGTTGATGATGAAATCCGCCAGATTGCGGCACTCATCGTAACCGACCGGCTTTTGAAAGTAAGAAGTGTTGAGGTCATCGATAAAAGCTCCGATATCATCCACCGTACAGTTTTCATCCTTCAGCGACTGCTCCATGATATAAAGAAGCACCGCGAACAGCAGATTGATCTGTTCATCGCCGGATTCGAACCCGTACTGCTTCCAAAGCTGTCTGTTCATGCTCTGACGCAGCAATACGGCATACCTGCCAACGTACTTCATTCTTCTGGTGAACTGTTCAAGAAATTCATACCGCATGCCACGGCTCCTCTCCGCCTAAAAAGTGCATCGCCTGCTTCGGATGCTGCAGATCTCTTCCATCAAAAATCGCTGATATTTAAAATTTCCTGCGGAATATAGTGTCCGCTCTCCAGTATGCTCCGCATCCATCCCTCTTCTGTCCGGCTAAAATGAGTAAAAAATTCCTGACGGATATCACGGTTCTGCTGCTCCCTGGTTTCCGGAAGTTCCTCCGTGCCCAGCCGGCCGGCCTTTTCCGCCATCTTCCGGTACGCAGCCGTAAACGGAACAATTTTCCGGCCGCCCGACCGGAAAATATCCCGCACGCGGTCATAGATTCCGATCCCTTCGTAATCCAGATCGCCAAAATAAAAATAATGATTATTTTCATCCTTCATATAAGGTTCGACACAGAGGTCAAAATCATCCAGTGATTTCCAGATGCCCTTGCCGGCCCCGTAAATCAGCGTCCCGATTTCCGTTCCCAGTATCTGTCTTTTTCCGGAAAGAAGCACCTTCCGCATGCTGAAGAACGTATCCTTGTTTTCAATCATCAGGATATTCTGTCCGGCGCTTCGTTGCGCCGCGTAATACGCCAGCGGTTCTGAAGTCGAATAGAAAGCCAGCAATGCCGGATCGATTCCGCAATTTTTCAGGATACGAAAGCCCGGCCCCCTCTGAAGAAATTTTTCTCTGTGCCAGATGGCAAAGCTGCGCTCATTTTCAGAAACCTCCGTCTGAAGGTCCGCACTGTGATTTTTAAGATAATTGCTTAGCTGAAGCACTTCCCGCCTGTCCTTCACGTAAACCGGCAGGTGATGCATATAAAAGTCCGGTACAATCCTCGGATCCAGATGAAAAGAAAGTTCTTCTTTATACCGGCTGTAATCAGTCTCCGGCTCCACCAGCCAGTAGCCCAGCGGCAGCGCCGGACGCTTCCCGTTGCTTTTCGCCGACTTCATCGGGCGGATTTTATCCGCCGCCATCAGACCGGTAATATAACGGTACTGTTCACTGTACGGAGCAGATCGTCTGTTTCTCAAAAGCTCGTCCAACGTAATTTTCTTCATATGTCCCATCCGCCAATCAAGGATACAGAAACGGTCCGCCGGTCCCACTTCACGCGACGCAGGTGAAATACAACAACCCTATGTTTCCTTTGATTCTCTGCACTGAAAAATAAAGCAGCTGCAGAGCTTGTTCCGGTTATTACTGATGTGAATGACTTAAATCATTGCCTGCCGGGCTTAGGCAGGTATGATTCCACCACTTATGCGAAACCACAGGGACGATCTTTCGCCTGCTCTTCGAAGGCAAAAACCGTCCTTGTGTCTACATATCTTTTTTCCCGGAGGATATTTTTTCGTTCAGAAGCCCTTCCAGCTTTTCCAGGCGGCCGCAACGCTGCATCAGGTCAAATATCAGGACGAGTTCTTCCTTGCTGCTGACCTTCATTTTCCGATAAACATTTTTATTATGCTTTTTCACTGTGTTTATCGAAATGCCGGCCAGCTCCGGTATCTCCGAAACTTCATAGCCGTTCAGATAGTACAGCGCTATGCGGGCCTCCGCGGGCGTCAGGTTTTCCGCATTCGCCTGAAATTCAAGGAGCATGGCATCCAGCTCCGGAGGAAATTGCGTTTCGCTGCTGTTACCGGGTTCGCTGTTCTGCGGAACCTCTTCGTTTTCATCCAGAGTTTCCAGCCGCTTCAGCAGCTGCCTGATCTGTTCGCCCTCTATGAGGACATTCTTAGACTTTTTTAAGCTTTTTTAACCTTTTCCGGCTTTGTCTTTTCCCGCTTCGCCTTTTTTTATTTTACTTGTCCGGTCTTGTTACTATTCCTGTTTGTCTATTGTGTTTTCTCTCGTTTTTCCGTTTGCCCGCCGGCCGCAGGTAAGGTTTCTTCTGTACTGTTCAGCCGGCGTATACCACTCCGTCCAGCAGATCTGTCACCTGCCGGCCGTTGATCATGTCCAGACCATCCCCGTGATCCATTGTGATCCGGTAGATAGTTCCATCCTGTGTGATGAAATCCATACACCGGTCATTGTCGGTTCGATAGTAATTCATGACCGTTCCAGCCGGAATAACCGCCTCCGCAAGCGATGCTTTTTCGGGTGCAGCCTGATCTGTCACTATCTGAGCCTGGATATCTGTCTTTGCTGTGACACCCGTTTCCGCAAGGGTGTTTATATCCGCATACCATGGATAGAACGGGTTTATGCTTCCGTCCTCACGGATGGAATAAAGGTTTGCCCGGAGAGTCGTACCGCAGATATAAATGCGGCTTTTCAGTGCAAAACGGGATGGATCCAGCGGAATAAAATCATAAATCCCATCGGCGCTATCCGTTGTCTTTGCGATGCCGTCATCTCCCAGCCGGTAAATATCTGTACTCTGCCAGTCATTATCCTGTAAATAGTTGACAATCAGATACCTCACTCCGTCTTTTTGCGCATAGTAACCGCTGTAAGCATAGGCGTACCGCCTTTCCTCCATGGAAGTAGTACCGTACGTAAGGTGCATACTCATCTCGCCGGTGGAATAGCCATCCTGCTGGTTTTCCATTCCCTCCAGACTCAGCTTTGCAAAGCCGCTGCCGGAAGGAACGTTTACTGCAAGGAAATTCGGTATCTGGCGTATAAAATCACCGGATCCGGCCGGAACGAAAGCTTCCTTTATGATTCCGGACAGCTCCTCATACGTAAACGAAACAACCTGTCCGCCAGCCGCATACGCGGCAACGCTTCCCGGGCCAAACCAGAAATTCACACAGTCCGGTGCCAGTGTAAAAGCGAGGCTCCCGCTGTATCCGGTTTCATCAATCATTCCCTGAATCAACTGCTCAACAGAAACAGAAAACAGGTCATCGGTCAGTTCCGGATACAGTTCCCGCATGCGATTTGCAATTTTCTCTGCAAGGACGGACGTATCTGGGAACACATCCTGAAGTGCCAGCTTTGTTCCATCCGCGGTATTATAGTTATAACCGGTGAAAATGGTAGATCCATGTGCTCCGTTTGTGTAGGAATATTCCTGCATGAGCACACTGTACACGTGCTCATCCAGCCGCTGCACCATCAGGTCAATGTTCAGGGCATAACGATTGTAGTCCCAGTCCCCTGAATAAGTTTCATAGTCCGACTGCGCTATATTTTCGTACTCCGACTCCGTTGACAGGGCGAAGGCTGAAACCTCCTGGTTGAGCTTAGTGATGGCCTCCGACATTCCATCGGACATCTCCGGACCGGAGGCCGCAGCCCCCGGCGTTCCGCCGAGAATCTCCTCAAAACGAACGGTGCACGGATGGATCTGGTCATAGTAAAAATAAACCAGCGACCGGGCATCCTCCCCCTGTGTGCCGGTATAGCTTCTGTCCCGTACCAGGACCGGCAGTGAAGTACTGTTTTCAAAACTGCCTGCATTTTGTGTGCTCTCTGCGCTTTCCTGCGCCGCTGCGGCAAGTCCCGAAACAGACGAAGTAAAAATTCCGGCGGCCAGTGCGAATGCGGCTGCCCACACTCCTGAAACAGCTCTCTTTCCTTTCATAACCTGTTCCCTCCCTCTATTTGTTGTCTGCTTTCTAATCCCCTGTTTTTTCAAATGCTATTCTCGGATCCCTGTCTTCCATTACGTAAATGTACCCGCAGCGCTCAAAGCCCTGCTTCAGGAGCAGCTTCTGCATGACCCTGTTATCCGGATGTGTATCGATCCGAAGATGATGGCACTGTTCGAACGCCCAGGCAAGACAGAAAGTTCCGATGCCTTTTACGGATCCGTCCCCCGCAATCCGGTGAACAACGCCGTAGGTATTGCCGCTTTCTCCGTATTTTTTAACTCCGGTCCACGCACCGCCGCAGATACGTTCATAGGAAGGTTCAATATGGGGGCCATAGTTATAATAAAAGGTACCGACAATCCTTCCGTCTGCTTCGCACACATAGCTGTGCTGGGCCTCAATATCCTGACGGATCAGTTTTTCAGGCGGCCATCCGGTCATTCCCCACTGTCTTGGATTGCCGTTTTCCGCCATAAATTTCCGTGCATATTCGTAAATTTCCATGATACGTCCAACGTCCTTTTGTGAGCTGTGACGTATGGAAAAATTGCTGTCCTTTGTGCCCATTTTTCACCCTTCATTTCATCCGTGACTCATGCCGGCGATACTCCTGAAAACGCAAAGTACCTCAGTTCGCTACGACAACCATGCTGAAACGGATAACCGCTCCGTGGCAGGTATATCCTTTCTGAAATTCAGCAACAACAATCCCGTCACCGACACCGGCATCGTCCACATGCTGAACTGCGCAGTGAAACATCGGGTCGAATTTGTGTCCGACCGCCTCGATTGGTTCAACGCCCATTGATTTGAGAATATCGCACAGCTGGCGGTATGTTTTCTGAATACCGGCGGCGAGCGGATCATCCGCTCTTCCCTCCGCTGCCTTCAAGGCCCGCTCCAGGTTATCGGCCACCGGAAGGAACTGGCGGACCAGGGTGCAAACCGTATTTTCATCCAGGCCGCCCCGCTCCTTCGTATTGAGAGTGTTCCGGGAGCCTGCCCCTGAAGATGTGCCCGCGCCATTCACCGTGTTCCCATTGCGTCCGGGTCCGGAATTGCCGATATTCCCGGAAGGGCCGGAGCTTCCGGAAGGGCTGTTATTCTTCCTTTCGGCGCTGCGAAGCCCGCCTTGTTGAAGAACATCCTTCAGTTCCCGGTTCGATTCCTCCATCGCCGCTGCCTTCGCGGTTAATTCCGTAATTTCCTGTTCCGTCAGAGTGCCGTTGAACCCGGACGTTTTCTCCGTCTGTTCCACTTCATCCGGGTCCGCACCCGATCCTTCGGAATATCTCAATAATTCCGGTTCCGGAAAATCGCTCATATAAATATCCGATGAAAGACTCGCGGCGCAGCAGGCCGCTCCCAGGACAATTCCCTGATCCAGATCAGCATCTTTTTCCGGCTCCCTTCCGGCAGCCTGTGTGAGCATGGAGGAAACCATCGGCATGTGTGTGCATCCTCCGGCCATAATTACAGCCGTCAGATCCGGCGCCGGAATGCCGGCTTCCTTCAGCACATTGGAAACAAGCGCCGCACTGCGGCCCATCAGATCTCTCGTCAGCTCCTCCACCTTTTCGCGCTGAAGATGCATTTCAAAATGAAGCATGCCGCTGTCTGTTGTCGTAATAAACGGAAGATATATTTCCGATGTCCGCTTCATGGGGGATGAAAGCTCCGTCCTTGCCCCGGCCGCCGCCTTCCAAAGCCGCCCGACAGCCGCGGGATCCCCGGAAAGATCTACCCCGTTTTCCTTCTGAAATTCGGAAATCATATAGCGGACGATGCACTCGTCCATGTCATTGCCGCCGATTCGGCCGCTTTCCGAAGCAAGAACCGTCATTTTACGCCCGGAGATATCAAACAAAGAAACATCCGTAAAACCGGCGCCCTGGCAATACACCAGAATTTTCTGGTCTCTTTTGTGAGTGCTCCACCAGTAAAGCGCCGCGGCTGACGGTTCACCGATCATCCCTTTAAGCTCAATACCGGCAATCTGAGCCGCCTGTCCCAGTGCACGCCTTTCAGCAATGCCGGATCCTGCCGGAACGGCAATCACGGCTTCCCTCAACTTTTCACCGGTATACTGCTGCGTACGCCACTTCATCTGTAAAAGCAGCGAAGCGGCGGGAAAGGCCGGCAAGCCGCTGCCATCCGTTTCCTGCTGCGTTTTTGTCCCGGCGGAAGGCATGGCCGTCTGTCCCTCCGCATCCTTAACCATTTCCGGCAGCCCATTTTCGGCTACGGCCGCCCGGCAGTACGCCGTTCCAAAATCGATCGCAAATATCTTATCCATATATCCTGCTGTACCCTTATTTTCATGTGCCGCCGCCTTTTAGGAACGCTCCGGTTCCTGACAGGAAGCTGCGGCGTGTTCATTTGTTAACCATATTGTAGCATAGAATGATGATGCCGGGGGAAAAAGGTCATGGCACGGTGTATGCCGGCCGGCGCATCCGGCTCCGTGGCATTCATCTTCTTTGTACTGCACCATGAAAAAATCTTCCATGTTCCGCACCATGAAAAAATCCTCTCCGGCCGCCCCTGAAGGTCAGGAACGGGTGGAGAGGATGTCGAATACAATAACTTCCTGTGCGGCTGAACCGCTATTTTGTTTTACTGATTTTCTTCCGGATGAGCAACCAGATCCTCATAATACTCATACGCTTCGGCATCGGTCATACCTTCATGTACAATCTTGTGAATGGATTTTGCCATCTCTACCGGATGAGCGCTCTGGAAAATGTTGCGACCCATGTCAACGCCGTGCGCTCCCTTGGAAATTACATCGTAAGCCAGATGCAGGGCATCTTTTTCCGGAATCTTCTTTCCGCCTGCCACAACAATCGGAACCGGGCATGCAGCGACAACTTCATCAAAGTCTTCGCAGTCATACGTCTTAACCATCTGAACTCCCATCTCAGCCACAATGCGGGTAGCCAGCTTGAAGAACCGCGGTGTCCTCTCCATCTGCTTTCCTACAGCAACAACGCCCAGGGTCGGAATACTGTAGCGGAAGCCTGCATTGATAACCTTATTCAGGTTGTCCAGTGACTCCAGCTGACCGTCCGCACCGATAAAGGTCTGAACGGCCATGGCATCTGCGTTCATACGAATACAGTCATCAATATCCATCGCAACTACTTCATGGCTGAGGTCATCCTGAATCATGGAGGAGCCGGCGCTGACACGAAGCACCACGCTCTTTGTGATTTCCGGAGCCACGCAGGTACGAATAGCCCCGCGGGTTCCCATAAGAACATCGACATACGGCGCCAGCTTCGGAACAAGCAGATCCAGTCTTTCCAGTCCGGCGGTTGATCCCATGAAGTAGCCATGATCAAACGCCAGCATAACCGTATTTCCGCTCTTCGGATTGAAAATATTCGTCAGATGTTTCTTCATGCCCCAATCCAGGCTGTTGGCACCCTTTACAAAAAATCCATTCTGATTGGCAAATGGAACATTTACATGATAATCCTTAGCAACCTTTAAGCCCTCTAAATCTGCCATCCTATCCTCCTTACAGCAAATGTTTCAGTCTGTGCTATGCCCCTTTCAGGGCGAAACCCGCCGGACGGTATTTCTCCCCCCGGAGGGTGCGGCGGCGGATCAGGGCCGCCGCCGTTGAACAGCTATTTCAGAAATTAATCAGAAATCGTAGTCGTTCATGTTATCAACGGTGAATACAACACGCTCCGGAAGAAGAACAACACCGTTGTTAGTATCGGCTGTCTCAGCACCTTCGGCGATGCAGTCGTTCGCGTTAACTTCAACTTCGCCGATTTCCGGAATATTGATGGTATCGCCGACCTTAACTTCGTTGCCTGCCGCAATGTAAGCTGCGCAGTAGCAGCCCATAGCGCCCTGAAGTCCGCAATCCCACAGACCCCACTCATAAAGAACGTCGTTATTGCAGAAATCCTTGATGGAGTTCGGAGATGCAAAACCGGTGATGGAAATATCATCCTTGCCAAGTCCTGCGTTCTGAGCCGCCTGCAGCTGTCCCGGAAGAGCAGTGGAGTCGTTGCAGATGATCAGGTCAACATCCGGATGGTCCGCCAGAACAGCGGCACCTACGTTAACAGCCTGCTCTGCATCCTGATTACTGTAATAGTTATCCGGTGCAACATTTTCCCAGTTCGGATAGTTTTCTTTAATATAGGCTTCACCTGCTACATTCCAGGAGTTCTGGTCCGTAACGGTAGCCTGTGAATAATGCCAGCAATACTTAATTGAATCCTTCGCGGGATCTTTTCCTCTCCTGGTCAGAGCGTCTGCGCCCATGTCAACCAGCATTTTCCCAAGGACATCCGGAGTACCCTGAGATACCATCAGGGATCTGTCAGCCGGCAGTGCGTCCGAGTCCCATGTACAAACGGTAACGCCTGCATCGGCAGCTGCCTTCAGCGCATCGGAAACACCGGCTGCATCAACGGTGGAAATACAGATTGCATCAACACCGGAATTAACCGCCTGGTTGATAACCTCCGTCTGCTCAGCAGCACCTGCGGTTGCATTGCCGACATAATCAACGGTGATGCCCCACTTCTCAGCATATTTCTGAGCTCCGTTATTTGCGGATTCAAAGAATGCGTTTCCTGTTACCTTCGGGATGAAAGCAACGGTCATGCCTTCCACACTCTTTGCCTCATCAGCGCTGGCGCCAACACTCATTACGCCGGCAAGCATCGATGCAACGATGATCCCAGAAACTAACTTTTTGTTCATACTGTAATCCTCCTTTAAAAATAGTTTTGTTAAAAAATTAGTTTTGTTAATAAGTTTATATATTCGAAGTCCCTGGCTTCGAAGATATCAGAGTTTTGTCAGGCTGCTTTCTGCTGTTTGCGCGATGCAAAGATACGTGATACATTCGGGTTCTGGCTGATGGAGCGGACAATAACAACGCCTAGAAGCAGCAGTCCGACCGGAATGTCCAGATAATTCTGCAATCTGCGGTCAAAGCAGAGCGGAAGACCGAAACGCATCAGGCCGATGATGACGGACGCAAGAGCTGTTCCGACTACGCTTCCGCTTCCTCCGGTGCTCAGCGTGCCTCCCAGCACAACGGCCGTAATAATGTTCAGCGTAAAGTTGGATCCCAGGTCACTCTTGGAGGTTCCCAGGTAAGCCGTCAGGATGATGCCGGCGACGGCCGCCGACAGGGCGGACAGCATGTATGTACTCATGATGACCGCTTTTGAATTAATGCCGGAATACTCGGCTGCCTGCTGGTTGACACCAACCAGGAAAACCTTGCGGCCATATTTGGTCCTGTGCAGAATAATGTAGGCAACCACCGCCAGACCGATAAAGATCAAAAGCTGGCTTGGAATAATACCGAACAGTTTGGCCTTGGCAATAATCTTAAAATAATCCGGATACCCGGTAATTCCCTGATAGGCGGCTGTCGACGAAGCGGTAGAAACCAGCAGGGCAAGTCCTGCATACAGGAAGGAACCGCCCAGTGTGACAACCATGGCCTGAACGCCGCAGTAGGCAATAAAGAACCCGGAGAGAGCCCCGCACGCTGCCGCTGCAATCACAGCCGTCAGCACGGACACCCACACATTAAAGTGAAGATCCTGCCAGGTAACACCGATGATAATGGATACCAGTCCGACAATGGATCCCGCCTGAATATCAATTCCGCCTGTGATCATGACAAACGTCACGAACAGGGAAATAATACAGATCGACATAAAGTCATTCATGGAGTTGAACAGCAGCTGCGGCCGCAAAAACTTCGGATTCTTTGCTCCGAAGACAATGAACTCGGCAATCAGAATACAGATCAGCGCCATGTTCCAGCTGTGCAAAAAGCCTTTACATTTCTGTCCGAAGGTTTTATTCATGGTCTGCCTCCTCCTTCGCCGCTGCCGCTACGCCGACAGAAGTTCTCGCTGCCAGCCTTGCCCTTCTGTTATTCTCCGCTGCCCTGCGCTGTGTCAGCGCATCAATAACAACAATCGTAATCAGCATAATGCCGGTGATGGTGTTATCGTAGGTGGATCCGATTTCCAGGAACACCAGCAGACGGCTGATACTGGACATGATAACGGCACCGATCATGGCACCGATCACAGATCCGACACCTCCGCTCAGGGAGATGCCGCCCAGCACGCATGCGGCCACTGCCTTCATCTCATAGCCGTTTCCGGAGATGGCGGTTACAAAACCGATACGCGATGTAAATACAATTCCGGAAACAGAAGCCATGACGCCGCAGATAACATACGCCATCAGGCGGGTCTGCCGGGTCGGAATACCTACCAGGGTAGCCCCCTGCGGGTTGTCGCCGACAGCAATGAAATAACGGCCGCGCTTCGTTTTTCGAAGAAGCAGGTGAATAACAATCACCGCCGCAACAACGATGATCAGATTGATATTGATGACCCCGAAAACCTTCTTATTATATAGATCCTTGAAAGACTGGGGAAGGTTCTCAATCCAGCTGCCGCCGGAATAAACATACATCATGCCGCGCATCACGCCGTTGGTGCCCAGCGTAAAGATCAGCGACGGAATGTTCATCACCGCAACACCCCAGCCGTTGAAAAGTCCGATCAGCGCCCCGATCAGAATTCCGACAAGGAAGGCAAGCGCCCAGTTTTTTCCGTCTCTGAGCATGGTGCCGACGACGGTAGCCGTAAAGCCCAGGTTTGCGCCGACGGATACATCAATTTCCCCGATGAAGATGGCAAATGCCATACCAACGGAAATGATAATGTAAACAACCGCATCGTTAAAGCAGTCGGCTATATTCGTTCCGGAAAGGAATTTCGGGTTGACAATACCTACAATCAGGAAAAGGGCAATCAGGAAAAGGATACTGGATGACTCCCTGAACTTGAATATCTTTTTCATGCCTTTGCCTCCTTCTCCTTTTTCGTGATACCGAAAGCAGCGCTCATCAGGTTATCCTGGTTGATTTCGCCGCCCTTGAATTCTCCGTTAATGCGGCCCTGGCACACCGTCATGACGCGGTCGCTCAGCTCAACAATTTCCTCCATATCCGAGGAGATCAGAAGAATAGAAACTCCCTGCTGTCTCAGATTGTGGATGATGGCATAAACATCACCGCGGGCGGCCGCATCGATACCTCTGGTCGGCTCATCCAGAATAAGGAGCCTGGGATTCGTGGCCAGCGCACGCGCAATAACAATTTTCTGCTGGTTGCCGCCGGAAAGGCTGCCGGTCTGCTGATCCAGCCCGGTCACTTTTGTCCGGAAATCATCAACATATTTCCGGGAAATTTCTGCTTCCTTCTTTCGGTTCAGGATAAAATGTCCCATCTGTTTTTCCGGAAGGAGTGCGCTTGTCGTATTGGCAGCCACGTCGCTGATCTTGAAAAGTCCGTTGAGATGACGATCCTCCGGGACGTAGTTCAAACCGGCTTCGATGACATCCTTCGTTTTCAGTCCGGTAATGTCCCGTCCGTCCAGAACAGCTTTTCCCCCGAGAACCTTGTCACGGCCGAACACGGTTGTTGCCAGTTCCGTGCGTCCGGCGCCTACCACGCCGGCAAGCCCGAGAATTTCGCCCGGATAAACCTTCAGGTTGATATTGCTGAAGCCGTACCCGCTGTAATCCTTCAATTCAAATACCGGAGGCCTGGAATAATCAATTCCGGCTGCTTTCTGATGCGTCTGGACCGCCGTTTCCTCAACGGTCCCCGCATCCGGCGGAAGCAGACCCTTCACGAGCATGTCACGCGTAAATTCCTTCACATCACCGCGGACCGGAATGATTCCATCCCTCATGATGGCTACTTTTGTGGCAATCTCAAACACCTCAGCCAGCCGGTGGGTAATGTAGATGATGCCGATTCCCTTGGAACTCAGGTCATGGACAACCTTAAAAAGGCTTTCAACCTCATCAAATGTCAGTGCGGATGTCGGTTCATCCAGGATCAGCACCTGGGAATGCCTCATCAGTCCGCGCAGGATTTCGACGATCTGCTGCTCCGCTATGGAAAGCGAACTGGCTTTGCGTGTCAGATCCATCTTCCACCCCACATCCTGCATGGTCTGTACCAGTTCGTGGTGCAGCTCGGAAGCCTTTTTATCAAAACCGATGATGATGTTTTCCTCAACGGTCATGTTGGGAAAAAGCAGCGGTTCCTGAGGTACCATGTAAATGCCGCGGGCCAGCGCCTCGCTGGTTTTGCTGGATGTAAGCTTCTCACCGCGGATATAAATTTCTCCGCTGTCATGTGTGTAGATACCCATGATGATTTTCATCAGGGTACTCTTGCCGGCTCCGTTTCCACCGATCAGTGCCAGCACATCGCCCTCATTCAGTTCCAGGCTGATGCCCTTCAGTACCTGGTTCAAGCCGAATGACTTGTAAATGTTCCGGATTTTCAGTAATTCTTTGTCAGGCAAGTTGAAACCTCCCTTCCGGATTGAACATATGTAGTGATAGCTGAAAAAAGTTCATATCGGATCTATCAACAAATGTTTTGTAATTGATCTAATGTTAAAACTACTATACAACGCTTCCATTTCTTTGTCAATAACTCACCGTCATATTTTACAAGCATTGCCCTTTGATATTTTTGTTTTCTGTCATATTTTTGATGTTTCCCCTAAGTTTTCTTTTCCTGCTCCGTTGACAATTCGATATGCCTATGCTACACTTTTGATAAATGTAAGAACATTTGTAATTATTGCCAACTTTTGTGTCCGGTCTATGTATAAGCTGCCGGCGCCTGCCCACCGGCAGCTGCAACCACAGGGACGACATCTTCCGATACTCTTCTGTGCCTGCTTTCTCCACGGTGCCCCTGCATCGTCCTCTTCCCCGGAGAAAGCAGGCAGCTGAAAGTGTATTCCCGGTGTCTTTACTCAGGTATGTCCCGCCGGAAGGCTGAAAACTTATTAAGAAACTTATTAAGAAACAGAGGGGGCTATGGCAGAAAGTTACGATTACGAGGAAATTCTGGAGATCAAAACAGCGTGGTATTATTATATGGAAGGTCTTACACAGCAGGAAATCGGCGAGCGGCTGGGTATTTCCCGCCTGCGCGTCAACCGTCTGCTGGATAAAGCCAAGAAAAGCGGAATGATCCAGTTTCACATTCGTGCCGGACAAAGCGGACGCATGCTGCTGGAGCAAAAGCTCATTCAGCGCTATCACCTGAAAGACGCTTTTATTGCTCCTTCGATCCGCAAGGACGAAAATATAAATGAAAATGTCGCCCTGGCTGCTGCTTCTTATATTTCCGATCATCTCGGCAAGCAGAGTTTTATCAACATGGGGTACGGGGATACTTCGAGCCGCATCTTAAATCATGTAGCTTCCATGTCCGATTCTCCCGTGAATGTTGTCGCACTGACCGGCGGAGTGAGTTACTATCTGCCCAATGTACAGTCCAGCATTTTCAATATCAAGCTTCATCTCATGCCTTCCCCGCTGATTATGCAGTCATCGCAGCTGGTCAGCGCCATCCTGAATGAGCCCAGCGTACAGGAGATCCTGGAAATGCGCCGGCTGGCTGCCATGACGGTGGTCGGGATCGGCGGCATGAACGAAAATGCAACCGTCCGCCAGAACGGCGTTCTTTCCTATAACGATTATATGTATCTGAATGTGAACGGTGCGGTGGGCGATGTTCTCTGCCACTTTCTCGATGCAGACGGCAATCTGGTTTCCTCGCAGATTGAAGACCGGCTGGTCAGCACCAGTCTGGAAGAGCTGAAGGCTATGGAAAACGTGATCGGCGTTGCGGCGGGCGTTTATAAAGCGGACGCTATCCTCTCTGCTCTGCGCGGAAAGTATCTGGATGTATTGATCACCGATGAAAAAACAGCCGGGGCTGTACTGAGCAAAGATACAGCATCGGATTGATTTATGAGTTTTACCTGACATAAATTATGTCGGAAATGGAGGGATTTATCTATGGCGGAACAATATTTAATGGCCATCGATGCAGGCACCGGTTCTGTCCGTGCCGTTATTTTCGATCCGGATGGAAATCAGGTGGGATGTGTACAGAAGGAATGGACTCATCGGGAGGATCCCCGTTTTCCCGGCAGCATGAACTTCGACTGGGAAACGAACTGGAACCTGACCTGCAGCTGCACAAGGGGAGTACTGGAAGAAACCGGTATTGATCCTCACAAAATAGCCGCTGTCTCAACCACCTGTATGCGGGAAGGCATTGTACTTTACGATAAGGAAGGCAGGGAAATATGGGCATGCGCCAATGTTGATGCGCGCAGCAATGACGAGGTCGGAGAACTGATCCGCAGGAATCCGGATCTGGAAAAGGAAATTTACCTGAAAAGCGGACAGACCTATGCGCTGGGCGCCCTTCCGCGTATCCTTTGGGTTAAGAACAAAATGCCGGAAATATACGAAAAAACTGGTGCCGTCGGCATGTTCAACGACTGGCTGATCCGTCATCTGACCGGTGTCGAGGCGGTGGAGCCGTCCAACGGTTCCACCACCGGCATCTTTGACCTGAAGAGCCGCACATGGGATCCCGGTATCGCGGAAAAATGCGGTCTTCGCAGTGATATTTTCCCGCCGGTTGCCGAATGCGGAACCGTCATTGCAAAGGTTACCGCCGGAGCCGCTGCACAGACCGGTCTTGCCGAGGGGACAACCGTCGTTGTCGGCGGCGGGGACTGCCAGCTGGGCACCATCGGTGTCGGCGCTACTCTCCCGGGACAGGCGGCTGTGTTCGGCGGCAGCTTCTGGCAGTATGAGCTGAATACCGACGTGTGCAAGACCGACCCGAATTGCCGGGTTCGCGTAAATTGCCATGCCGTTCCGGGCAGCTGGCAGTATGAAGCGCTGGCATTTAAGCCAGGTCTTGTCATGCGCTGGTACCGCGACGGTTTCTGCCAGCTTGAAAAACAAATCGGTGAGAAAACCGGTAAAGATCCTTACTATCTGATGGATAAGGAAGCGGAAAAGGTTCCCGCCGGCTCCAACGGCATGCTCTGCACCTTCAGCGACATTATGAATTTTATCTGCTGGAAGCATGCAGCGCCAACGTTTACGAATTTCGAGCTTGATCCGGTAAAATTCAACCGCTATACCTTCTACCGTGCGATCCTCGAAAATACGGCCATGCTTGTTAAAGGCCACATGGAACTGGTGAACTCCTTCGCCGGCATAACCCCGAAGGAAATCATCTTTGCGGGAGGCGCTTCCAGAAGCCCGCTGTGGTCTCAGATTCTGGCCGATGTTCTGGCTCTTCCGGTGAAGGTCCCGGTTGTCAAGGAGGCCACCGCTCTGGGTGCCGCGATCATCGCGGGCTGCGGCGCCGGCATTTACAGCAGCATTGAGGATGGCGCAAACCGCACGGTAAAATGGGACCGGACCTTCGAGCCCGACATGGAAAACCATAAAATTTATGAAGATCTCTACAAGAAATGGCGTACCGTATACGCAAAGCAGCTGGAACTTGTCAACGAAGGCGTGACCAAACCGATGTGGACTGCACCGGGTCTTTGATGCGCGGGAAGGAGTAAAATATGTTTGTAGCTGATGAAAATGATTTTGAGTATCGTTTTAAGGATCATGGTCCCAAATACCTGATGAAGGGTCCGCGTCTGAACTTTGCACTGGTACAGTTTATGCCCGGACAGGATTTCAAGGCACACTACCACAATATTATGGAAGAGGATTTCTACATTCTGAACGGCGAGATTGATATTGTTGTGGACGGAAAGGTCAACCACATGCATCCCGGACAGTTTATCCATATCGAACCCGGGGAAGTACATTACTGTGTCAATAATTATGACAAGCCGGTAAAGATGGTCAGTGTTCTCGGCCCTCATCAGGATGTCGACAAGATAGAGGTGGATAACTATACCTACGACAAGAACCAGTAAACGATACCTGTCTCAGGAAGCAGCAGGCTGTACCTGCCCCGCTGCCACAGGCATGAAAAAGAGCGGTCCTCCGGGACCGCTCTTTTTCTATTGAACTTTCTGATTATTCATTTGCCCGCTGCCTCTCCGTCTTTATCCAGATCATCGCTCATCGCTATGATACGGCTGATGATGTCTGAAATATAGCTGATCGTATCCCGCAGCGGCTTGTCTGTAGTTACATCAACTCCGGCCATGCGTGCCAGCGAAGCCGGTTCAAGGGTTCCTCCCGCTTCCATCACCCTGCGCCAGTCATCCACGGCGCTCTGACCTTCCTGCATAATCCGGCGGCAAACCTGTGTTGCCACGGTAAGGCTGGCGCTGTACGAATAAGAATACAGGCCCATGTAATAGTGCGGCTGGCGCATCCAGGTGAGCTCTGCCCCCTCCGGAAGTTCCACGGCATCACCCCAGAAATCCTCCAGTGTTTCTCTCATCAGCGCATTCAGCGTACCTGCCTGTACACTCCCGCCGCGGTCAATCAGCCGGTAAACCTTGCGCTGATAATCCGCCTCCAGCAGATGCGTTACAAAATTATGATAGTAGGTACACTGAATCATGGCGGAATATACCCACCGCTGGAAACGCTCATCCTTATTTGTTTTCAGCAGATAGTTCGCCAGCAATATTTCGTTCAGGGTAGACGGCGCCTCCACCAGGTACGTCGACATACTCTGCGAGTTAAAATATGGCTGTTTCCGGTCGCACAGATACGCGCAGGCTGCGTGTCCGAGTTCATGCGCCAGCGTAAACACATCGCTCATCCGGTCATTCCAGCTAAGAAGGATAAAAGATCCGCGCCGGTACGGGCTTTCGCAGAAGCCCCCTGTCTCCTTGCCCAGATTTTTGGCATAATCCACCCAGCGTTCCCGGTAAGCGCGGCGGAGGATATCCGTGTAATCCTCTCCCATGACAGCCAGGCCCTCTGTGATATATTTTTCAGACTCCGCATAGGTAATTTTCGGGTCATACCCGGGATCAACCGCTATTTTCAGATCCGGATAGGTCATGCGGTCCAGTCCGTGCCGGCGCCCGAGCAGCTTCGCATACCGGCGCATCGGTCCGGAAAGGCCGGACATAATCAGATCGATCTGCCGGTCATACATTTCCCGTGTAACTTTCTGCGGAAATAACAGATAATCGAAAACGCTTTCAAATCCGCGCGCCCTGGAAATTATTTTTTCCTTCTGAAGCTGTGTATTATAAACCGCCGCCATTATGTTTTCATATTTCCGAAGCTCCGATGAAAATACACGGAAAGCTTCCCGGCGAACGCTGGTATCCGGATCGTACTCATAATCATCCTCATACAAAGAATAGCCGAGCGGATATTCCTTCCCATCCACCGTGAATGACGGAAACCGGATGTCGGCCATTTTTGTGATGGAATAAAGCTGCGAAGGGGCTTCCAGAACCGGAGACAGATGAGCCAGCATTTTTTCCGTTTCCTCTCCGAGCCGGTGTTTTTTCTCCCTAAGCAGATCCTGCAGATATACGGAAAATTCCGGTGCCTGCTCCGCCGTCTCCTTCAGAACTTCCTCCGGCAGAGAAGTCAGTTCATCTTTCATGAAGCTGACCTGGCTCTCCATCTGCGCATGCAGGCTTACCGCGCGGTTTTCACGCTGCTTAAGCTGCTCGTCATAATAGTCGGCGCTCACCGCCAGCTGTACATAGGCAAGGATGTGACTGAACAGTGCCTCCATCTCCTGATACTTTTCCAGACACGCCCGGATGGAGGCCGGCTCTGTCAGCTTTCCCCGGCAGGCGGCTATCTCATCCGCCAGTTTTCCGGCTTTTTCAAGATCCTTTTCCATATCCTCCACGGCCGGATAGATCAGGGAAAGGTCCCATGTCTGTTCCTTCGGAACATCCTTGCGGCGGAGTAATTTTACTGTTTCCATAAATTAATTGACCTTCTTCCTTTCAAGATTTGTCCCGGCACTGCTCTCCTTAACTATCTGCATATGCGGGTATGCAAAATCAACGTCTTTTTCCTGTGAAAACCGATGATACAGGTCCAGCCGTATATCCGAGCATGCCTGATAATTTTCTTCGGCCGTATGAGTAAGAACGCTGCACCTTAAATAAATGCCGGAGTCCCCCAGATCCCGGACAATCACACCGACCGGTCTGGTTTCTCCTTTGTCCGACCGCGCTTTTTTCACCAGCGGGTGCTGCGCGACCGTGTCCGAAGCAATCCGGATGGCCTTTTCCAGGTTCGATTCATAGGTCACGGAAAAATCCAGCAGCCCGGTGTTGTAATTGTCCCCCTCGTAATGCATATTCTCAATCATCACGGTATCCATCTTCGCGTTCGGAACAATGACAGTCGCTGAGCTTACCAGATTCGTAATCTCTGTGCTTCGAAGATTGATATTCTTCACGTAACCGGAAAGCTCTGATCCGTCTACCGTGATACGGACCCGGTCTCCAATGTCGAATGGCTTGAACATCAGCAGGATAAATCCATGGACAATGTTGCTCAGTCCCTCCTGAAACACAAAACCAAGAACAACGACCAGCAGGGAGGAGGACATGAGAATCTGACTGCTGAATTTGGAAAACCCGCTCCACAGATTCAAAATCCGGACGGCAATTGCAATGATAATCAGCGCCCGGGCGATGCCTTCCAGGAAGGCCATCACCGAATTATTCTTTTTCTTTTTCAGGGCTGTAAAAATATGCCCGGTAATCTTAAGTATTCCGAGCATCACAGCTACAAAAATCAAAGCTTCCACATACTTGCTGGAAAGGAATTGTGCCATACAAACAGCCTCCTCTCGGTTAGTCCCGGGGCTATTGTAACATATAACGGCCGCCGGCTGTAAAAAAAACAGGCGCCGCCGCCTGATGACACTTTCATGGCATCACACGGCCTCGCCTGGCACTTTATTTGCTGCGTCTGTCTCAGTTTCCTCTTCCGGGGAGCCTTCTGCCTTCTCCCTGTCCTTAAATCTCTGCGTGTATTCGTTTACTCTTTCGTCCCATTCCTGCTGGTCCGAATCGCCACGACGGTCCGGAAGGTTCAGTGCATCCAGCGTTTTCTCAAGCACCTTCATCGCCTTCGGAGCTCCGTACTCGTTCAGATGGTCTCCCCCATCGCGGAAATCCCGTTCCCAGTCAATTCCCATCTCCTCTGCGGACATATTAAGATCGACATAGGTAAGGCCATATTGATCCGCCAGTGCCTGAATCCGGTTGTGCTTCGACATCGAATAACATTTGGGCGAAGGAGCACTGTATAAAATCAGCGGTAAATCCTTTTCCCTGCACATCTGAACAATCTCGTCGAAGACCTTCAGATTGACGGATTCGATCTTCTTCTCCCTGCTGCTTTCTTTCATGTAATCCGATATATCCTCCACCGGCTCATGCTGAGTGTAAGCCCGGTAGCCGCGATAATAGGCAAAGTAATCGCTCCCGCCCCGCAAATGAAGCAGCTGCTTCCAGCAGTTATGATACTGAAAAATCAGAAAAGAGCGCTGAAACTTTTCCAGCATATCGTTGCGCACTACGGATTTCTGATTCAATTTCCGGTACAGCAGATTGGTTTCCAGGACAATCGCCTTTGGTGTCTGCGTCTGCATGGCCTCCGCCAGCAGTCTTTTTGCTTCCGTAATCTTTTCCCCGGGGATCCCCAGCACGTAGGCACTGATTCCCCTGTCCTGCCACAATGTGATCGTTGAGAAGGAACTGTAGGAAAGACTGTCTCCGAGTACAACCAGATCAAACAGATTATTCTTTTCTCCCTGAAAATTCAGCTGTACGGAATCCCGATTAATGATTTCATTCTGCGAACTGCGATAAGAAGCGCAATACGTAATAAACGAAGCAGCTTCCAGCAGTACAAACAGTAAAGCAAAAAACAGTAAGTATTTTTTGTTATCCTGAATATCAAAACTGTGCATAAATCATGTCCACCGGCATATAGCCCGTTCCGTATGCTCCGAAGATAATGACGGAAAAGATAAGACCGTAATACAGTGCCCAGCGAAGCGGCTGTCGGCGGCTGCGCATCCATGCAATCGGATGTACGCCTCTTTCGCGGGCAATATCAACTCCCAGCACAATCGCTGTTCCCACAATAATCGCTGCCACATCGGCGGATCCGATGTAAAAATCAGGCAGATTTCCCGGCAGCAGCTGTGCCGGAGAAAAACCATGAAAAATACTTTTGAACATAGACCAGGCCTGGCTCTGACTGTTTGCGCGGAAGAAAAGCTCACCGGTAAAAATAATGATCCATGTCCGAAGCACCCGGAAAGCCTGAAAGAAATGCGATTTTTTATCCCATCCTGTTTTCTTATAGAACGCATTCTTTGCAGGTTCGAGAATGACCTCCAGCATTAAAAGCACCAGATAGTAAATCCCGTAGCAGATATAATTCCACTGCGGTCCGTGCCACAGCCCGTTAAACAGCCACACCGGCGTCAGGGCAAGGAAGGATACAACGACCTTTGCCGCGTGTTTCCCCCATTTCTTCCGCACCTTCCGGTTCACCTTCATCGTCATTTTTGAAGTGGTTACCGGATAGAAAATGTAGGTTTTCAGCCAGGTGCCCAGGGATATGTGCCAGCGTCTCCAGAATTCCGAGGCTGACTGTGAGAAAAACGGCTGGCGGAAATTTTCCGGCAGCGTAATTCCGAAAATCTGAGCGGAACCCAGGGATACATCCACCATCCCGGAAAATTCCATGTACAGCTGAAGCGTGTAACACACACCTGCCAGAGCAACCACCGCCCCGTGATAGCTGCCGCTGTGGCTGTAAACTTCATTGACGACCAGATACAGCCGGTCCGCAATCACGAGTTTCTTAAACATGCCATAGAGAATACGGAAACAGCCATTGACAATGTTGTCCGGGACTATGTCTGTTCCGGCGGTAAACTGCATGGCCGTATCCTGATACCGGGCAATCGGTCCTTCCATAATCTGCGGAAAAAAACCGAGAAAAACGGAGATACGCAGGAAATTCCGGTCCGGTTCCACCCGCTGCCAGTAAACCTCCAGCAGATATCCGGCTGCCTCCAGCGTATAATAGGAGATGCCGAGGGGAACGAGAATTTTCTGTGCCTGCAGAGGAATAAAGCTCTCCCGCCCGGCCATCACATGGTTGATGGTGCCAATAAAGAAATTTGTATATTTTACGTAAAGCAGCGTCCCGAACAGCACTGTCAGCCCAGCCGTAAGCCAGGCTTTCCGCACCTTTGGGGACTGTGATTTTCCAATCAGAAGGGCGATACCATAAACCCATACCGTTGCCGCAATAAGATAAATGATTAGTTCCTGGCTTGACAGGTAAAAATAAAGCCAGCTGGAGGCGGTCAGCGCCGCCGGCCTGTATTTTTTCGGTATCAGCTTGTAAATTACTGCTGTAACCGGCAAAAATATTGCCAGATACATGACGTCATTGTATCCCATCCGTTCTTCCCCGCCGGAATCTTACTGCATCAGGCGCTCAACCATCGCCGTCATTCCATCCAGAGAATCGAAGTTTTCCGGAACCATCTGCGGTGTTGTAATCTCGACACCGAAGGCATCTTCCAGATCGCCGACGAGCGAAATGATGGCAAAGGAATCAAGAATGCGATCCGTCACCAGCGCCGTTTCATGTTCATAATCCACAGTATCATCAATGTCCATTAAAGACTCCAGTATTTTAGCCCTGATCTCACTCTTCTTCATAGCAATCAAATTCCTTTCTTTTTTCAATCTTTCATCTTTCATCGGCCGGCGAATTCTGTTTTCAGCCTTTCATCGGCCGGGCATGTTCCTCCGGCATATTCCGGTACGTCACAGGTTCACCGGCTGGGCATATGCTGCCGGCATATTCCGGCATGGCGCAGGTTCTCCGATGGGCATGTCACAGGTTCATCGGCCAGGTTTCCGTGCGCTCCCGGAGAATTTTGAGGCCGTCTTTTTCACTCCACGCAGCAATCGCCGGAAGTTCATGGCTTAAAAACAGCGCCATTCCTTCCATCATGGAATAGGCACCCGTATTCTCAAATACAAGTATATCTCCCGGCTGCACATTTCCAAGTATCACGCGGCTGCAGATGATATCGTTGGTGGTGCACAGGCTTCCGCATACCGTCCAGAGGCGGTTACCCTCGTTCTTACCGGATATTTCCGGTTCCGGTACGGCGGCTGCTTTCCCGGCACCGGTCCTGTCCGCGCTCTTTCCATCATTTGTATAGCATTCTGAATCTGCCGCTGTACCTGTGGCTGAATCTGCGGCGATCCGATACAGGAAAGGATGCATCATGCCCCGCATCTGCCCGTCGTACTGAAGCTGATGCATTCCTCCGTCCACCAGGCACCAGGACGTTCCCTCGCTTTGCTTCGTGTCCACAACACGCACGGCGTACTCCCCGCAGGTTCCGGAAAAGCATCGGCCCATCTCAAGCGTCACCGCTCCCTTCCAGCGCATGGCATTTGCGGCTCTTTTCAATGCATCAAAAAAGTCTTCTTCCCGAAGCTGCCGTTCCTCCTCGAAATAAGCACAGGTAATCCCGGGACCATACTCCAGCTCCGGAATTTTCTGTCCGGCAGCTTGCTCTGCCCTTTCGAGGAAAGCATCCAGATGGGAAAACTCCCGCTCCAGCTGCTCTGGCTTTCTTTTCCTTGTCCCGGAAAAGAAATGGATTCCGGCCGGAATGAGGTTTGCCGGACGGCTGCCGCGCAGCAATTCAAGAATATTCTCTTCATCCATTCCAAACTGATTGCCGCTGGTAAGGCGCGGGAAAACGCGAATCCTCTGTTCGGGATGACCGGCAGCAAATTCAGCCAGCTGCCTGAACTGCGATGGAGATTCGGCTGTATAGCAGCATCGTTCTCCACACGTATTCAGTATTTCGTCCAGCTCTTCCTTCTTTTTTACAACGCCGGATATCAGCAGCTTTTCAGGTGCGACCCCGGCCGCCATGCATATTTTATATTCTCCGAAGGAACATACTTCCACGCGCTCTGCCATCGCCGCCGCTTCTTTCACCAGAAAAGGATTGCTTTTCATGGCATAGCACAGATGGAAGCCGCCGCCTGCCCACGCGGCTGTCCGTGCAAAACGTCTTGAAAACTCATCTGTATTCAACAGATAAAAAGGCGTCGGAAGCTTTTCCAGCGCTATTTCCATGGGTGTTTTTCCCATAACCATTACCCCTGATCTGCTTTAATGTTGGAGTTAAAAAATCTCCTGGCACCAAATGATAATACGAACAGCCCGGCCTTTTTTCTATTTCCCGGCCGGATGTTCCATCCTCTGCCTCAAAATGTTTCTGTCAATCTTCCCGTTTTTATTCAATTGGAAGCTTTCCAGCTGTATCAGGCGGTTGGGAACCATGTACGCCGGAACACACGTTTTCAGCCAGGCGCGAAGATCACGCTCCGGTGTGCTGCCCGTGTAAAATCCATAAATACGGCTGTTTTTCTGATTAAACAGACAGCAGGCGCGAGTCACGCCCTGATCCCTCATCATTGCCGTTTCAATCTCGCCGAGCTCGATTCGATGTCCCATGCATTTAATCTGAGAATCGGCACGTCCGGAGAAATAGAAAAGTCCGTCCTTTCCAATCCAGCCCAGATCACCGGTCAGATAGGTCCTCTTTCCATCGATGTTTACAAAGCTTTTTGCCGTCAGGTCTTCCCGCCCGTAATAGCCGTCCGCGAGGGATTCTCCGCTGACGCAGATCTGCCCGCTCACACCCGGCTCGCTTATTTTTTGAAGATTTTCATCTGCGATGAACACCTCGCGGCCTTCAAACGGAACCCCGATGGGCAGAGCAGCTTCCTCACGGATGTCGGCCGGTACCCGGTAATATGTGCAGTTGCAGGTGATTTCCGAAGGCCCGTACAAATTAATAAATTCTGTATCCGGGAGCGCCTGCTGCCATTGTTTCAGGTGCCGCATCGGCATAACTTCACCGCTGAACATCACCAGCCGCAGGTTTTCAGGAACACGATAGCTAAATCCCCGGAAGGTAGTAACAATACACATAGCCGAGACAGCCCAGATCAGGACGGTAATTTTTCTGTCACACAGATCATCCAGCAGTTCCCGCGGCAGAGCGAAGTGTGTTCTTGGAATAAGCACCAGCGCCGCTCCTGTCCGGCAGCAGGAAAAAATATCTTTCACCGAAACATCAAAATCGAAGGGTGCCTGATTTCCAATACGATCCGTGGCACGAATGCCTGTCTCACGGACAAAATGACCTATAAAATCAATCGCTGCCCGGTGGCTTACCACCACTCCCTTGGGTTCTCCGGTTGATCCGGAAGTAAAAATAGCATAGAGGGGATCTCTTTCATCTGCCTTTTCCCGCACACCTTGCAGTAAATCAGGATTTTCTTCCCGGGAAAAAAGCTCCTCAAGCCGGTATATTTTTCCCTGATAGCCTGCTTCCCGAAGACGCGTCTCCCCGGACTCGTCCGTCACCGCATGTTCCGCATGCAGCGTGTTCAGGATCTTCAGCAGCCGGCTGTCAGGCTGGGCCGGGTCAATGAATACATAAAACCCGCCGCTGTAAAGTACTCCGTAAAGAGCCGCTATGGTATACGAGGATTTTTCAAGAAGCAGCGCAACCGGCTGTTTGTTTCCAACTCCGTTTTCTGCCAGCGCCGTCCCTGCGCACCGGGAAAGATGACATAACTGCCGGTATGTCAGTGCGGGCGCATTTTCTTTCGCATCCGCCATCAAAACGGCATCATTTTCCGGCATCCGCCGGGCTGTATCGTCAAGAATATCCGTCATATAGGAAAACTGCTGCAAATCGGTTCAACCTCCTGTATGCATGAATTTCTCTCTCCCAAATTTCTCTGCCGATCGTATGGTTTCAGACAGTATATGTTATTATATCATATGAAATGAGCCTCTGTCTGCTGAATTTCTACATATACCTGTTCTTTTCCGTTTGAAACGGTTGTCGGCTGAACTGACTATATCTCATTGTTGTTTATTCGTCAATTTTAATTGAATATTTCTGTAAATTTCAGCGATGACCGGGGTATGGATTTTGATTTTTTCTTTCCATTCGGTGTTGACTGCGGTAGAATAGTCAGCGAACAGGAAACGAACAGGCAATGTACAGGGATTCACGATGAAGGATAATTTTTTCAGGCGTCCGGCATGCAGAAAGTCCGGGGACGCTGCTATAAGTTCTGCCGCCGCTCAGGGAAAGATGTTTTCCAGAGAGGATCTTCGGAAGCTGATTGTTCCGCTTCTGATTGAACAGCTTCTTCTAATGCTGGTCGGCATGGTGGATACCATCATGGTATCCCGGGCCGGAGAGGCAGCCATCTCCGGCGTTTCTATTGTTAATGATATCAATGCACTGATTATTCAGCTGCTGGCAGCTCTGGCCGGCGGCGGTGCTGTCTGCGTCACCCAGTATCTGGGTAATCATGATGAAGAGGATACCCGTCTGGCTTCTTCCCAGCTCGTTATGATCACCGCTGTCATTTCAAGTCTCATCGCCGTGTTTAATCTCGTCCTGTACCGGCAGATCCTTGACGTTCTGTATGGAAGTGTGGACACGGATGTTATGGAGGCCGCGCGCATCTATTTCAGGATCACGGCTCTATCTTTTCCATTTCTCGGAATCTACAACAGCGGTACTGCCCTGTTCCGATCCATGAATAAAACTGATGTGACGATGCGCGTATCCTTTTTGATGAATACAATTAATATTGCCGGCAACTACCTCGGTGTGTATATTCTGAATCAGGGCGTCGCCGGCGTAGCCTGGCCGACCCTGATCAGCCGCGTCGCGGCTTCTTTTATCATTATCTGCCTGGCCTTCAACCGCGGGAATTCCATCTACATCGAATGGAGTAAGATTTTCCGCTGGAGCCGCCCAATTCTGAGGAAAATTCTGGCAATTGCCGTTCCCAACGGAACAGAGAACGGACTTTTCCAGCTGGGAAAAATTCTGGTGTCCATAATTGTCGCAACGTACGGCACTTCTCAGATTGCTGCCAACGGTGTTATGAACAGTCTGAGCACATTGAATTACACGAGTGAATGTGCGATGGAACTGGCCGTCGTGACAGTGATCGGTGTTTGTGTCGGCGCCGGCGATTACGATCAGGCAGACGATTACACCCACCGGATGATCCGTCTGAGTTATTATCTTGTCATAGCCAACAATGTGATTGTTTTTCTGATCACGCCTTTCGCGCTGAAGCTTTATCATCTGGGTCCGGAAACGGAAAGGCTTTCCTTTACGCTGATCATTCTGGACTGTATCTTCATCGCTATCCAGCATCCGCCAGCTTTCGTACTTCCCTGCTGCCTGCGGGCTGCGGGAGACGCGACCTACACCATGCTGGTTGGTGTCATCAGCATGTTCTTGTGCCGTGTCGGAGGTTCCTACATTCTGGGCACCCTGTTCGG
>ONLK01000046.1 GCA_900318615.1 uncultured Eubacteriales bacterium | reverse complement strand
GGTATGACGGCGTATTATGATGAGCTTTTTCCGCTGGAAAGCACGGTTGGTATTGTAGCCCACCGAACCGGCGGAACGCTGGCACCGGAAAACACAGCAGAAGGCATTGAAAGATCGGCCGATTACGGAGTGATCGGCTGTGAGACGGATGTGCAAAGAACAAAGGACGGTCAGTATATCATCAATCATGATGACGATTTTAAGCGATTATATGGAGTTAGCAAAAAACCATCGGAAATGACGATGGATGAAATCAGAAAGCTGCGTACGGCGAATGGCTATCCGGTTCCGACGCTTGCAAAATTGCTTGAAACGGCTAAAAAGAAGAAGGTTCGGCTGTACATAGAACTCAAGGGTCCGACTGCGGACAATAAGATGGTAGATGATGTGGTGAAGATGGTTCGCGATAAAAATATGACCGATCAGGTTGCTTTGATCAGTCTGAAATATAAGGTGCTTGACTATGCGGAACGCACCTATCCTGAATTTGAAACCGGCTATCTTTACTTCATGAGTTTCGGAGATACCACAAAGCTGAACGTGGATGATCTGATTATTGAGGAGCAGCTGGCGACAGGAGCCAACATTCTCGCACTCCAGCGCGGCGGAAAAAAGGTTCTTGTGTGGACTGTCAATGAAGACGATTACCTGAAAAAAATATTGGCCGGCAATGCGGACGGCATCATTACCGACCGGGTAAAGCGTGCCTGTGAAATCAAAGAGCAGATGAAGCATAGAAATTACCGGGAGCGCGCGGAAGACAAGCTGGACGCGTGGCTGCTCTGATACTGTACAGAAAGAATAGAAGAAAATTTCAAGCCCACCGGAAAAAGGAGAAGAAAAAATGTCAAAGACTATATCGGACGCTGTGATGAAAATGATCCGCTTTTATGAAAAGGAAAGCAATGTCTGCCTGCATGATATCAACCATTTCATGAAAGTATGGGGGTTTGCGCATGCCATCGCCCTTTCGGAAAATCTGGATGCGAAGACGCGGCAAACGCTGGAGCTGGCCGCCATTGTTCATGACATTGCCTGCCCGCTTTGCCGGAAAAAATATGGAAACACAAACGGAAAAGCCCAGGAACAGGAAGGAAATCTCCTGACGCGGGAATTCTACCGTGATTTCGGACTGCCGGAAGAACAGCTAAACCGGATTTGCTATATTGTTGCACATCATCACACGTATACCGGGGTGGACGGGCCGGACTTACAGATTATGCTGGAAGCGGATTTCCTGGTGAACGCTGACGAGTCGTCATTAAATAAAGAAGCCATCACTAATTTCCGGGATAAGGTTTTTCGCACAAAGACAGGGACGGAAATGCTGAACCGTATGTATTTATAATAATTTTGTCCTATATAAAGCAGGAATTCCGGAGCCGGCGCACGGCCAGGTTCCCGCCCCCCGATCTTAAAATCGGAAAAGTGTATAGGAAGGTATGGAGCCGTGAAACGCCTCACTTCCAGGTGGCCATCAGTTTGTGAAGAATTCGATACAATTCCCCGGAATCCTCCGGAGAAATCTCAAAGCATTTCCCAATCCGCTGCGGGATATCTGCTGCCTTTTTCTTAAGTTCTTCTCCGGCCGGTGTGATGGTAACAATCAGGCTTCGCTCATCTTCCTCGCTGCGTTTCCTGACTACATATCCTTTCTGTTCCAGTTTTTTAAGCAAAGGCGTCAGTGTTCCGGAGTCAAGATACAGGTAATCCCCGAGAGCGCTCACATTCAGGCTTTTGTGTTCCCACATGGCCATCATCGTAATATACTGTGTGTACGTAAGATCAAGCTCATCCAGATAAGGCTTATATCTGCGCACAACCTCCTTAGAACAAACATATAGAGGAAAACAAAGCTGGTTATCAAGTTTCAAAGCATCTTTTTTCTGAGTGTCATTCATATAAATATACCTGAAAGAAAAAAGCTGTTCCTCACCGTCCTGCACGAACACGGCCAGGGCGCGGGAACAGCATCATTGGTTACATCAACGCCGCTAAGCACAGGATAAACGTAATCATCGGCAGTCCGCCCTGCATCAGAATAATCTTCGGCTGGCTTGAGACCCCTCCGTATACCGCCACCCCGATAATATACAGCATTAAAATAGCAACAGCCATAACACTCGGGAAAATAAATGCAGCCAGAAGGATCAAAACTCCGATCAGACCATTGTAAACACCCTGGTTTTTCAGCAGGACATTTACCGTATCCTCCTTCAGTGTTTCCATCGGGATGGCAAAGACACGGCTGGTCTTTTCAGAAGTTGCTGCCACCGTTTCCAGATAGAAAATATAAAAAAACTCAAGCGCGGTTAAAAGTGAAAATATTCGTATCCAGATATTCATGCTTTCTCAAAATTCTCCTTCCCATGATGCCAGCGCGGCCACTGTCCGTCCCCTGCCGCAGCGGATGAGGATTTAGCCGCGGCGCTGATGCCGGCGCAGGCACTGTCCGTCCTTCGGCAATGCATCGAATGCACTGTTGTACAGGCACCCTGGAAAAGTGCACTGTATTCTTTACTGTGATTTTGTATTTAATACAATTTAATATTATACAATTATCTATAAAATGCAAGTCCTATTTGCGATATTAAAGCTCGTTTTTGAGCATAATGGCTTACCGCCGTGCTGATGTAAAACCATACCGCACTCCGCCGTCTGTTGCAGGTGCCGGACGAATATGGGATAATCTGATTAAAGATAGAAAAATATCCGTTTAAAAGGAGGGTATGCAGATGAGGGTTAAGATGGAAATAGAGAATTTTTCACAATATGAGCCGGGTCATTCTCTTCGAAGAGCCTTTGCCAAAGATAAAGTTCCGCTCCTTCAAATGGAGCATCTGCGTCAGCTCGATTTCATGATCAGCCGTGGGCTTTCCTATGAAAACACCGTAAATACGTTCATGCAGCAGCTGTTCTTTAATGAGTCCCTGTGGCCTTTGAAAGTCCGGAAGGATATGGTCATTCTTCTTGACACGGCCGGTGCTCTGATCTGTGCCGGCGGCGTATGGTCACTTCTGTTTGCTCCGGAAAAACTGGAACGTATCACTCTCGCGGAAAATGCAGATCTATATCCTGTTTATTCGGATGTTATTGATAAAGTAAATGATGGCACCATGTGCGATATATTCCTGCCTGTTACATCGGAACGTGTCCTGTTAAGCGGAGCCGATCCCTTCTGCATTCTTGATGCATATGCGGAGCATTACAAGGGAGGTTACCTCGCCATGGCCAAAAAACTGGTCATTGAGGGAACCGATGAATTGTATCGGAATGTTCCGGTTCTTCGCTGCGGCGCTCTTACCACGGTTGATGTCTCGGAGATTGAAAACTATAATACAATCCGGTCCCTGCTGGAGGACTATATTTTCCAGTTTGACCATCGGGACGGAAATTCCCTGCAGCCTTTGTCCGTCGCCGTCTTCGGTGCGCCGGGATCCGGAAAGTCTTTTGGAATCCGGGAAATTGCCCGCTCAGTAAAGCGTTTTCGCTGTGCGACTCTCAACTGTTCTCAGTTCGGTTCCCCGGAGTCCCTCTTTGAAGCTCTTCATCAGGAACTTTCGGAAAAATCCGATGCGATCCCTCTTATTTTCTTCGATGAATTTGATTCCGCCATCGACGGCCAGGAACTGGGATGGCTCCGCTATTTCCTTGCTCCCATGCAGGATGGAGAATACACCCTTCACGGAAGAACCGAAACCATCGATGCTGCTGTCTTTGTGTTTGCCGGAGGCACCGCGGATACCTATGAGCAGTTTCTTCCTGACTCCGGGCGCGAAGAAAGCTTCCGTCAGCGCAAGGGGCCGGATTTTGTTTCAAGGCTCAAGGGTACTTTGAACATTATGGGGCCGAACCCGAACCGGATCACCGACCGGAGGCACCTCATCCGCAGAGCTTTGCTGCTGCGCGATCTGATTATAAGAAAATTTCCGGATGTATATGACCAAAAGTCCGGCACTGTGAATATTTCTCCTGCGCTTCTTAGTTCTTTGCTCCGTGTTTCCGAGTACCGCCACGGCACCCGCTCCCTTGAATTTATCCTTGCCATGAGCAGGCTCGGCGGCGAGAAGCGCTTCACACCGGCATATCTCCCTCCGCTTTCCCAGCTGAATATTCATCTGGATGTGCAGGATTTCCAGAACAAAATCATGTTTGAACAGCTGATTGGAGACGGCATGGAAACCTTTACCAGGCGTCTGTATGAAAATGCCATGCCGCTGATCGATTACGCCTCTCTTCCCGACGAGGCGGAAGAAGACAGCCCGGAACAGAAATCAGAAAAGAAAAAATCGGAAAGTAAGGCCGGAGGCAAAGGTCCCGGATGGGATCTGATCGGCGAAATCAACCGGGAATACTACCGAAGCATCATCCGGTACCTGTTTGAAAAGCTCCAGGATCCTCACCGTTCTCTGGGTGTCCGGCGAATGATCCCGGACGCACCGGACACGGTAGCCAGACCCGGAAAGGAGGATCTGGAAATACTTTCAAGATGGACCCATGAGGCTTATGTCAAGACCCATCTTGAAAACGGATGGCGCTATGACGCCCATTCTGACCAGGAACTGCTCCGTTCCAAATATCTTGTCTCCTACGATGATCTTCCGGAAACGCGAAAGGCAGGAATTCGCAGCAGTCTCGCTGATCACGCCCGATACATCCGAAGTCTTGGATTCGAACTTTTTCATCGCCCGTATGACTTTGCTCCCGGCGCCATCCCAATCGCGGCAAAATCGCAGAACGAGGCATCGGCACAGGAAGAAAGTGAAGAGGCAGGAAATTGTTGATATTGGTCATTATGGTAAATATTGCTTGACAAAAGCACCACAAAACCGTTATTTTATCTATATGATTCGTCCATTAGCAACGGCATATAGAAGCATTCTTCACAGCGCTGCAGCTGCTGTGAATGAAAGATGACAGGCAGAGGATAAGTATAATGGGGTTCAGGAAAGAGAACCGGAGGCATAGAACTGCTTCAGAGGAAATTGACATTCCCGGTACACTGACAAGACAACAGCTCTTCGCGCTGGAACAGAAGGATAAAACGCCAGCGCGCCGTGCATGGGACCTGTGTGTGACGCTGTTTCCGGCGCCGGCCTGCGCCGCTGCGCTGCTGGAATACGGGTATATTCCTGACAAGTATTCCAACGCGTATCCCTGGCGTTATGTGATCTTTCTGCTGATACCGCTGGCCGTCTATCTGTGCGTCTGGATCGTTTCCCGGGTGCGCTGCGCAAAGGGCGATCGCACGCTGTATGAAAAGCTTCTGTATAAAGCACCGCTGTACACAGCCATTTATCTTTTCCTGCTGCTGTTCGATGTGCTGACACTAAAGACCGGCAAGCTCATGTATCCCTTCATCCCCTGGGTCAACGACATTATCAATGCCGCCCTGGGAGACTGGAACATGCTGCTGAAAAGCACGCTGTTTTCCCTGCGGCTTCTCTTTCTGGGATACTTCTGGGGGGTTGGTGTCGGCCTGATCACCGGCATCGCCTGCGGCTACAGCAGCAGAATCCATTACTGGATCAGCCCTCTCATAAAGATTCTCGGCCCCATCCCGGTAGCCACCTGGCTGCCGCTGATCATGCTGCTCTTTCCCAGCCTGTTTTCCGGATCCGTCTTCATCATCGCACTGGGGACCTGGTTCTCCGTAACAATCGCCACCATCACGGGCATCTCCAACATCGACCGCGCTTACTTTGATGCCGCCCGCATCCTTGGCGCCCGGGAAAGACAGCTGGTACTTCACGTTGCAATCCCTCATGCGATGCCCAATATCCTGCAGGGCATGACCCAGGGCATGAATTCAGCCTGCATTGCCCTGATGGTAGCGGAAATGCTGGGCGTGGAAGCCGGTCTGGGCTGGTACATCACCTGGGCCAAAGCCTGGGCTATGTATAACCGCATGTTTGCAGCCATCATCGTGATCTGTATTATTTTCAACGGCGTAACCAGAATGCTGGACTTTATCCGGCGGCGCGCGCTCCGCTGGCAGATTGGGGTGACGAGGACATGAGCGATCCGCTGATCTTAAAACTGGACAGAGTGTCCAAGCATTTCGCCCGGGTAGAAACGGACGGCATCACCAATGCCCTGGAGGGAATCAACCTTGAACTGCATGAGGGAGAGTTCGTCTCCATCGTAGGCACCTCCGGCTGCGGCAAATCAACGCTCCTGCGCCTGATCGCAGGACTTCTCCGGCCCACCACCGGTACACTGACGGTGAACGGCGAGCCGATCACCGGCCCGGCTCCGGACCGGGGCATGGTCTTTCAGCAGCCAACCCTTTTTCCCTGGCTGACTGTGGAAAAAAATATCTCGTTCAGCTTCCGCATGCGCCATAAGCTGAAGGAAAATGAAGCGCAGGTCAGCCGCATCCTGGATGTGATCAAGCTGACGGCCTTTAAGGACGACTACCCATCCCAGCTGTCCGGCGGCATGGCTCAGCGTGTGGCACTGGCCCGCACCCTGATCTGCCAGCCGAAAATCCTGCTGCTGGACGAACCTTTGGGCGCGCTTGACGCCTTTACCCGCATGAACATGCAGGACGAAATTCTGAGCAGCTGGCGAACGGCGCGGCAGCTGGCGATCATGGTCACCCATGACATTGACGAAGCCATCTATATGGGCACCCGTGTGATCGTCATGGAGCCGCATCCGGGCCGCATCATGGGGGAGATACCCATCAAACTGGACTACCCCCGCAACCGAAGCAGTTCCCAATTTGTAGAGTACCGCAATCAGATCCTTGATATGCTGCACTTTGGCCTGAATGAAAAATGAAATACATCTGTTTACAAGGGAGGAACGAAATGAAGAAAAAACGAATGACCCTACTGATGCTTTGCCTGACCATGCTCCTGCCGCTCTCTGTCGGCGGACAGCGAAGCGCCTGCGCAGCTGAGGCCGCAGCAGAGGAGAAAAGCTCCGATCTTAGCGAAGAAGAAGCCTGGAAGCAGGAGCCTGCCTACGGTCAAAAGCTATATTACATGATCGGCTCTGCCTGCACTTCCGCGACGAATATGGCGGAATACCTTGGCTATTATGAAGACGCCGGTCTGGATGTAGAAGGCTTTAAAGGCGACTCCGACATCGAGGCCATCGGCACCGGGCAGTGTCAAATTGCCATCGGCCATATTGCCAAAGCAACCGTTCCGGCGACGAACGGTGTGAGTCTCACCTTCGTGGGCAGTGCCCATCTGCTTCAGGGCTGCAAGGCGCTCTATGTTCTGGCGGACAGCGGGTATGAACATTATGAGGACCTGAAGGGAGCAAAAATATCCGTTCCCAACGGCATCGGCGCCTCCGACTACAACATCACCGCCCGTCTGCTTCTTGAGTCCGGTATGAATCCCCTCACAGATGTCAGCCTGACGGCCGTTGCACAGGATGCCTGCGTGGCTGCCATGCAGAATGGTCAGATCGATGCTGCACTGCTCAGTGAACCCTTCGGATACCCTCTTGTCCAGGATGGCGTACTGCGCAAGATTGACTCCGCCGACGGCAACAGCACAAATGAGCTTTGCTGCGTCATCATGATGAACCCTGACTTCATCGCCGAAAATCCCATTACAGCAGAAAAGCTGGCCTCCTGCGTCAAGAAGGCGCTCCGGTGGATGGGCGAGAACCCGGAGGAAAGCACCCGTATCCTGATGGATCTGGGACTTAATCCCAGCGACAGGTACGACATGAATCTGGAGCTGAACAAGCTGATGAGCTTCGGCATGCAAAGCGACGAGTATTCCGCCAAACAGCTTCTTGGCATTGCAGAGGACTATATCGATGTCGGCCTGATTACCTCATCGCAGGATGCAAAAGCCGTCGTTGACAAACTATGGACCCCTCTGGGCTCTGCCGAATAAAGTCCATCCGAAAAATACGGCACCGCAGGGACATCTGCCTATGACAATCGGACAACCTGCCTTATCAAGCCTATCCGAAAAATGCAGCACCGCAAGGCTCTCCCGGGCCTGCGGTGTTGTTTTTATACCTGTGTACAGCATGCCTGCAGAAACGTCTGTAAATATCTATAAATATCTATAAATTACTCTATAAAAGCTTCCTGTATACTTTAATCAGTGAAGGAGAATAACCATATGACAAGAGAATTACCTGCACAATTTGAAGCGTTCGGTGCCGCACGTCAGAACGGCTTTCTGAAGGTCAAGGCAATCAAGGAAGCCGGAGGCCTGGTGGCCGGGACTTTCTGCACCTTCACTCCTCTCGAGATCCTGGACGCGGCCGGCTTCAGCCCGGTAAGCCTTTGCGGCATGAGCGACGAGACCATCCCGGCAGCGGAGGCGCATCTGCCGAAAAACCTGTGCCCGCTGATCAAGTCCAGCTATGGCTTTGCCGTATCGGACAAATGCCCCTATACCTATTTTGCCGATCTGATTGTGGGGGAGACCACCTGTGATGGTAAAAAAAAGATGTATGAACTTCTGGGAAAAATGAAGGAGGTCTATATCCTTCATCTGCCTCAGGGAGAAAATGAGGCGGCGCTGGACATCTGGACGGCGGAGCTGCACCGTTTCATCGCCTATCTGGAGGAGCACTTTTCCGTAGAGATCACAGAAGAAAAAATCCGTAAAGCCGCGCACGTACGCAATGAAGAGCGCCAGGCCCGCCGGGCTTTGCAGCAGCTCCAGCTGCACAAACCGCCCATGGCCTGGGGTTATGATCTTTATAAAGCACTGGACGGCGTGGGTTTTCTCTTTGACCGCGCCGAGGTTCTGAAAAAGCTGAACACGCTGACCGGGGACCTGAAGAGCGCCTGCGCTGCAGGTGAAAGCCCAGTGCCGGCAGGCGCAAAACGAATTCTGATCACGGGCTGCCCCATCGGCGGCGTGCTGAACAAGACCGTAAAGTCCATTGAGACGCACGGCGGTGTGGTGGTCTGCTATGAAAACTGCAGCGGCGTCAAAGCGGTCGAAAGGGATGTTGACGAGAAGGATCCGGACATCGTCCGGGCTGTTGCCAGGCGCTATCTCTCCATCGGCTGCGCCGTCATGACACCGGACTCAAGACGCATGGAGCTGCTGCGGCAGCTGGTGAACGAGTACGCGGTGGACGGTGTGGTGGAGATAAATCTCCAGGCATGCACACCGTACACGGTGGAAGCCTTTTGTGTTCGTAAACTCATGGAGGAGCTGGGCGTGCCCTATGTGGGAGTGGAAACAGACTACTCCTCCGGCGACACCGGGCAGCTCAGTACCCGCATCGAGGCATTTCTGGAAATGCTATAACCGAAGGTCACACCAGGAAAAACAATGTCTACAGGAGAAAACAGTATGTGCTTTTCCATCGGCATCGATATCGGCTCAACCAGCACCAAGACCGCCGTTCTGGATGAAAACGGAACTCCTGCGCTGCTTTTTGTCCAGCCCACCGGCTGGAGCAGCGTAGACACCGCGGAGGCAGTGCGGCAGCATTTAATACAGAAGGGATACAACCCGGCGCTTTTTCCATGTGTAGCGACCGGCTATGGGCGGGTGGCCGTGCCCTATGCGGACAAGGCTGTGACAGAAATCACCTGTCATGCCCGGGGCGCTATGCTGCTCCACGGCAGCGGGAACCTTACCGTTATTGACATCGGCGGTCAGGATACAAAGATCATCCGCGTACAGAACGGGAAGATTATTGATTTTATTATGAACGACAAGTGCTCTGCCGGAACCGGGCGTTTTCTGGAGATCATGGCGAATACAATGGGCCTGCGGCCGGATACCCTTTGTGATCTGGCATCTCGCGGAGGCAGCATCTCCATCAGTTCCATGTGTACGGTCTTTGCCGAATCGGAAGTGATCAGTCTCATCGGCAAAGGTGAAAGCCGGGAAAATATCGCCTTCGCGGTGGTGGATTCCATCGTGAAGAAGGTGGCCTCCCAGGCCGGACATCTTGACATGGGCAACGAAGTCTGTCTCACGGGAGGCTTGTGCCAGTGCGGATATGTTCTGCAGGCTCTGGGAACCGCGTTAAATAAAACAATCATTGCCGATGCGAACGGCCGCTACGCCGGAGCCATCGGTGCGGCGCTGGCGGCCCGGGAAATCCGGAAGAAGGCGGCACCGGAAGGCCGGATGGATGGAGTTCTGTAATCTATCCGGACACTCTGTCTGTGTACCGGATCAGCCGGCGCACTTCCTCCAGGGTTCTGCCGCCGGCAGTGTGGAGGGAAAATAATGCGGCGCCATAGGCAGCTTCCTCTGCGCTGCTGGTAATCCTTATTTCCCTGCCAAATACTTTCTCTATAATCCGGCATTCAATGCGGCTGTTTCTGGGCCCATTGCCGCTGGCAGCCATAGGCTTGTCCGAGTGAAATCCGTCCGGAAGAAGTGTATAAAAATCATAAAGCTCGCGGGCAATTCCTTCCATGCATGCATAGGAAAGGTCACCTGCCGTCATGGTTTCCTCATGTATGTTTGTGACTGCCGCTGTCAGCCGGCTGTCCTCGCGGGTCCCCCGGAACCTTGTGTCAAACTTTACCCGGGTCCCCTTCGGTAAACCTTCAGCGGCGCGGTCCATCAATTGCATCAAATGATCCGGTGCTTCTATACCCGCCATCCTGAAGACACTTCTATAAAATCTTTCCAGAATGCTGTACGCATAACCGCCGCACAGACTCGAGCCATTGATCAGATAGCGGCCGCCGACAAACGGCCGGCATTCCAGCCCTGCTATTGAAAGATACCGATCTGAGAGCGCGGACATCTGGCTTCCTGTACCAATATTAATAAGAACATCCTCTTCTGCCCCCACTGAGCCCAGAAAGCTTGCCTGGTTATCCCCGATCGGGATGGAAACCGGAATCTCCTCCTCACCGCAGCGCATGGATCCAACCGCACACTCCATTTCCGCAATTTCCGGTATAAGCTGTTTCGGAATTCCAAGAGTCTTCAGGCTTTCCCTGTCAAACCCGCTGTCGTGGTGATAAAAACCCAGACTTGCGGCGTTGGAAGGATGAAGCAGCGCCCGGGTCCGCCCGGTCAGGTGCATAGCCACATAATCTTCAATTGTGCCAATTCCTGCCGCCCGGTCCGGGATTTTCCCGCTCAGACCATCCGCGTAAACAGTAACCAGACCGAAACCCGTTGCTGTCTTCCATCCGGTAAGTTTCCGGATCCGTCCGCAGGCAGTATCTGCATCCCCGCCGCCATACGCATTTCCACAGAACGCTGCATCGCCCCGATGACTATCTTCTGTTCCGGAAAGCCACGCGTCACCGCGGCCATCCTGCCAGGTAATCAGCGGGCTGACTGCACGGCCATTTTGATCAAAGTAGACAATGCCATGCATCTGCCCGGTCAGGCCGATGCCTGCCAGAGCGCTGTGCCCGTTGAAGGTGCCGGCATCCCTCCGGATCCTGTTGATCAGGTCCTGACAAATCTCCGTAATTCGTTCCGCATCCTGAAGCCGTTCCCAGCTGTTTTCCCCGTGCAGCGCGGAATCGTTCGGGACCGTATAATGGCAGAATTCCCGGCCGCTCCCGTCTATAAGCACCGCGCTGATCGTTGTTGTTCCTATATCGATTCCTGCATATTTCATGTTCATTTTCTCCGCTTTTCCAATGCGTGAAAACCCGCTGCGCCTATGTATGCATCTGCGCCTTTACATGTTTTTCCTCCCTCAGCGCATAGAACCATTTGAAGGCAGCCATGCTGATGATAATCACGTACCCGATGACGGAATAGTGATCCGGCAGTTCATCAAAGACCAGGAAGCCCCACAGGGAAGCAAACATTACCTGTGAGTAGTCGAACACAGAAATGGTCCTGGCGGGAGCAAACCGATAAGCTGCTGTCACGGCAAACTGACCGCCGGCAGCACACGCGCCGGCCAGCATCAGGCAGACGAACTGCCGGATGCTCATCGGTTTGTAATCTGTAAGCATAAGCACTATCGAGGTCAGGCAGGAAAATATGGAAAAAAAGGCGACGATCACCGGGCCGCGCTCTCCGTTTTTTCCCAGCTTTCTTACATAGGTAAAGCCTGCACCTGCAAAACAGCCGGACATCAATCCCATCAGAGACGGCAGCATGGATGAGCCGAAGGATGGTTTCACTACAAAGGCAGCCCCGATAAACGCAATAATCAGCGTAACGATCTCAACAACATTCGGAACCTCCGCGAGAACAAAGATGGAAAAAACAATCGCGAAAAACGGAGACATCTTATTTAATATGTTCGCATCCGCAAGATTCACATGGTCGATCGCCCAGAAATTACAGAACAAAGCGCTGGTTCCCAGAATTGCGCGCTTGAAAAGATCCGGAAGAGCTCCCTCTTTAATGCGAAATTTGTCCCTGCTCCTGGCAAGAATAAACAGTGCTGCGCCGGAGGCTACGACATTTCTGAAAAAAGCCTTCTGCATGGTTGGAAGATCCCCGGAGAGACGAACAAAAACCGTCATCAGAGAAAAGAAAAAGGAATCCACAACCACCAGCAAAATTCCGATTACATAAGGATTTTTAATATTGGATTTATTCAATGGTGCACCTCATTTCATTTATGATTATTTCCATCTTCCGACAAAATCATATCTTTCAATCCAACCCTTCCCTTCCTTATACTATAGCATATGCCTGCGGCGACAGTACCATCCTATTTTCATCGGCCATCACTGAATATGTATCTTCAGGATCCGGAAATAACTCTTCTTGAACAGTGTACGTCTATGGTATATTATTTCCGTATAATAACGTGACATAATGATATTGTATTGAATATCCGGATGCCTGTGCGAATCTGCCTCTGCGGCGGATCGGACGGCATCGCACAGGAGGAATGACAGTGACAGATCATATAGGATTTGATTCGGAAAAGTACAGAAAGCTGCAGTCGGAGCATATCCGTGAGCGCATGTCCCAGTTTGAAAAACTGTATCTTGAATTCGGCGGTAAGCTCTTTGACGATTATCACGCTTCGCGTGTACTTCCCGGTTTTCTTCCGGATAACAAGCTTTGCATGCTGGAGAAGCTTCGGGACCGTGCAGAAATTCTGATTGTCATCGGGGCAGATGCCATCGAGCATAATAAAGTCCGCTCAGATCTGGGCATCACTTATGATGACGATGTTCTTCGTCTGAAAAAAGCACTGGAAGAACGCGGATTTTACGTAAGCGGCATCGTGATCACAAAGTATACGGGCCAGATTGCAGCTGATAATTTCCGGGAGCGGCTGAACTCACTGGGAATCCGTTCCTGGCTGCACTATGTCATTGAAGGTTATCCGTCCAATGTTCCTCTGATCCTGTCGGATGAAGGTTACGGAAAAAATGACTATATTGAAACCACCCGCGACCTCATCGTCGTGACAGCACCGGGACCGGGGTCCGGAAAAATGGCGACCTGCCTTTCCCAGCTTTATCAGGAACATAAGCGCGGTGTGCGTGCCGGCTATGCAAAGTTCGAAACGTTTCCTGTATGGAATCTGCCGCTGAAGCACCCGGTCAACATTGCCTATGAGGCGGCGACTGCCGACCTGGACGATGTCAACATGATTGATCCTTTCCATCTCGAAGCCTACGGAAAAACAGCGATTAACTACAACCGTGATGTTGAGATATTTCCGGTACTGCAGCAGATTTTCGAGGGTATTTACGGAACCTGCCCATACCAGTCCCCAACGGATATGGGCGTAAACATGGTGGGTTTTGCTATCTCTGATGACGAGGTGTGCCGCAAGGCTGCAGAGCAGGAAATCATCCGGCGTTATTATGAAAGCGCCGTCAAGGTCACGAAGGGAGAATGCTCCGCCCGTGAACTGTACCGGCAGCAGCTGCTTTTGAAACAGGCAGGAATCCGGCCGGAGGACCGCCCCGTTGTACCGGCGTCGGAAAACCGGGCAGAGGAAACCAAAGCACCGGCGGCTGCGATTGAACTTCACCGGGGAATGGACCTGCCTTCCCGTGTTTCACGGCACGATCTGCCGGAAGATACATCGCACGGCCGCATTGTCACGGGGAAAACTTCGGACCTTTTCGGTGCGGCTGCCGCATGCCTGATGAATGCGCTGAAGATTTGTGCCGGCATCGATCACGATACGAAGCTGATTTCAAAAGAATCCATCGTGCCGATCCAGACTCTGAAAACAAGCTATCTGGGCAGCCGCAATCCAAGGCTTCACACAGACGAGATGCTGATTGCCCTCTCCATCAGTGCTGCTTCCAACAGCAATGCCAAAAAGGCCATCGATCAGCTTCCCCGACTGCAGGGATGCGAAGTTCATTCTTCTGTTATCGTATCGGAAGTTGACGCCGCCGTCTTCCGCAAGCTTGGCATGCACCTCACCTGCACACCAGTCTACGAGCAGACCGGCGCTGAGGCACATTGATAAAATGAACCTGGGCAAAACATACGCTTGAAGCGGAAATCGGATACAGAAATACAGAAAAACAATTTTCACTGCCTGGAAAGCAGTTGCCGTCTTTACTAAAGAAAAAAAATTTGCTATAATCTGAACTGTTGTTCATAGTTCAGCTTTACCCATCAATTTCATACAAGTCCATGTAGCTCAGCAGGACAGAGCGACCGCCTCCTAAGAAAGGCACATGGGGTTTACCAATTGCTGAAAGGTAAGCACTCTGTGAGGTCAGATTAGGGCATTTGGTGGTCATTCCGGCAGTTGAGTTGAAGGTCACATATTGAAGGGCTTGCTAATAAATGTAAACGCCTCATTGACAAATCATCGATGACCGGGACTCCGGACCGGAGTTCTTGATCATAAATAGGTCGAAAGCTTAAATGACAAAAAAGCCTTTATTTAAGCCAAAAACCGGGACATGTTTCCGTAGCTCAGCAGGATAGAGCACTCGCCTCCTAAAAAACAGGCGGTGCAGAAGTCTAGGTTGAGTAAGGCGGGAACACTCCGGTTCGAACAGAGTCGGAAAATTACAGCAGGTTTCACACGAGTTGTTTTTGAAAAGGGTTCAGTCCCTGTGAAACCGGAAATTTTCATCAGTTGTCTCCGGACGACGAAAGCCGTCCGAGATCATAAACACGGCAGCCACAGCCGATTGGCGAAAAACCCAGTGTTTAAGCCAAAAAATGGACATGTCTACGTAGCTCAGCAGGATAGAGCACTCGCCTCCTAAGCGAGGGGTCGGAGGTTCGAATCCTCTCGTGGACGTC
>ONLK01000081.1 GCA_900318615.1 uncultured Eubacteriales bacterium | reverse complement strand
TATCCCGGTGCTGCTCTGCGGACTGGTCTGCGGAAGCGGTTACGGACTTCTGGTCGGTCTCATCTGTCCGCTGCTCCGGTCTGTTCTTTTCGGAATGCCGGCTCTGTTTCCCAATGCTGTCGCTATGGCATTCGAACTGGGAACCTACGGATTTGTTTCTGGCTTTCTGTACAGCCATTCCCGCTGGCAGTGTGTGGCGGCGGTGGAAAAATGTCTGATTGCTGCCATGCTGGCAGGCAGAGCCGTCTGGGGTATCGTCATGTTTGCACTGATGACGGCTGTCGGGAGTGAATTTTCGTTCAGCCTGTTTCTGGCCGGAGCCTTTGGAAACGCAGTGCCGGGGATTATTCTGCAGCTGATTCTGATCCCTGTCTGCATGCTTGCCCTGCACAAGGCAGGGCTGGTTCCTTTCCGGCATTCCGACACGGCAAAAATCAAGTGCAGTTAGTCCTCTATTTCAATATCTCCGGACTGCGTTCTGATTTTCAGAACTTTTGAGCCGCTGCCGATGGTGATCTGGTTTTCGGCTCCGTCCGTCGTGCTGTATGTGGTGTCTCCGATGGTGATATCACCGGATGTGGTCGAGGGAGATATGGTGTAGTTTTTTATGCTGTCATCCAAATCGACAATAAGATCTCCGTTTTCACTGCTCAGGTCGGACTGTTCGAAGCTGACGTCTTCCATGCCGATATTTCCGTTGTCCGCAGAGGCTTTCAGGACGGAACCATGGCATTTTTCCAGCGAGAGATCTCCGTTTTCACTTGTCAGTGCCAGATTTTTCACTGTGATGGTATCGTTTGGTTCGATACAAATATCACCATTGACGGTGTCCAGCGAAACGTCCTGCAGCGATTTCAGGTCGGACGGGAAAGTAATCGTCAGTATTCCCCCGGTTCTGCCGGAACTGTTTTTGCTGTCGCTGACAGTCAGGGTGCCGTCCACGGTCTCTGCGGTGGGAGCAGTGTTTTTCGGACCGGTGTAGGTCATTTTATATTCTGTCCCTGTTTCAAGCTCAATGTCGTCATTCTGCAGATGGATCTGGATTCCGGTGAAGGAGTCCAGCTTTTTTGTTGTCTGCAAGTTGTTGTTGTCCGGAAAGTAAAAGGAAAAATTTCCGTCCGAATGTACAAAAACAGGTTTTCCAACATGCCACAGTGTTCCCAGTATGATGGCGGCCGCAGTGGCCGATGACAGCAGGATCAGGTAGATGTTTCGTTTCTTCATGATCTATCATCCTCTTTTCTTATTCCGAAAATGGCTTTTATCAGGGAGTCGGCGACGGCGGCCAACGGCCAGATAATCCAGGTGATGTACCAGGCAAAGGTCAGAAAACTCCAGATCAGGTATGCACATGTTACGGTCGGCCAGAAAACGGACATGATGACGCGCACGGTTTTGTTTTCATAGCGGACCTCGCCGGCGTTCTGACTGTAATAATTAGAGGAATACGGGCTGCTGTTCAGGTTCAGAAGAGTACGGCAGCCGTCCTCATGGGAAGAACTGACGGTCAGAATCAGAACGCCCAGCCCTACCATAAAAAGAAGAATGTCAACGCCCAGTCCCGCAGAAACACCCTGATCATTCAGCATAGTCAGGACAATTAGAGGAATGTAGCAGGTGCAGAAAAGCAGTATGGCAATCGTCCGCTGCAGAATGGACGTTTCGTGAGCGCTGCGTCTCAGATCATTAATCATCCCGGCAGTGCCGTAATCAATGCTGCAGGGCTCCTTTTTCAGAAAGTCCCATTTGTTCATCTGCAGGCTGCTGTAGGTATGAAATGCCACGCAGGCCGCGATGGAGACAAACAGAAAAATCAGTCCGCCTGCTATGGATTTCTGTGAGGTGTTTTCCAGTGTGCTGGCCAGAATGACTCCGCAGGAACAGATGATGGCAAAAAATGTTCCCAGCCCGTGAAACAGGGCATAATGCGCTTTATCATCAAGATAGCTCTGTGCTTCCTGAAGCGTGAGCTGACGTCCGGCGGCGGTATTTCCGGGTTCTTTGTTCAGGATGCCGCTGATACCGAGAACCTCGCCAAGCTCATCCAGGTTTCCAAATTCCGATATCACCTGTGCGACGGCTTCATTTTCCGATTTTCCTTCGCCGATCAGCTCGGTATATTTGTCTTCCATCATCTGCCCCAGCTCGCATTTGGCCTTAATGACGTCCGGCGTATTCGGCAGCTTTGCAAACATCGATTCCAGATAACTGCGTATGGTATTCATGGATTCTCCTCCCTGATAAATTTCTCTACAACGGTTTTCGTCAGGTTCCATTCTTCGCATTTTTCGCGATAGTAGCGGCGTCCGGCTTCGGTGATCCGGTAATAGGTGCGCCGCTTGCCGTTTTTTGCAAATCCCGGAAATGACTCGATGCACCCTGTTTTTTCCAGGCGGGTGAATGCCGAGTAGAGGGTGGTTTCCTTTATGTTATAGGCATCTTCCGTCATCAGACGGATCCTTCTGGATATTTCATATCCGTAAGACGGACTGTCCAGCAGCAGGCACAGGATGATTGTGTCATTGCATCCGCGGATGACATCACTGCTGATCCCCATGGCATCTCCTTTCTGTCAGGCCTGAAACAATCGTCTGTCGTACTACGACAAACATATTACGACAGACGTAGTATATCTGACAAACTGAATGTACTACGACAGACGAGGTATGTCAAGGGGAAAAAGTGGAGAACAGTATCAATATTTCATGCCATGCTCCTGCAGAAAACAAAAAAAGGCCGGAGGCGTTTTGCGGGGGAGCGGACAGAACACAGACGGAACAGAAAGTGATTCGGCAAAATGGTTATATTCAGGTATAAAAACAGGATTGCATTACACATATTGACGAAAATATACTTAAATTCTATAATAAAACATTATTACGGTATGAAAGAATACCGGAATTTGTATAGGTTCTGCATGTCGCGCTGCATCGTTTCCGCCTGTGCTGCTCCAGTTTCTGCGCACTGCGAGGCAGCAGCACGTGGCAGCGTCCACGGCGCCCGGTGTCGGACCTGTACCATAAAAACTTCAGAAAAGAGAGGGAAAGATGGAAAACAAAAAAGAAGAATTTAAACCATTTATTTCGGCGGATAAAAATCTTCCGGAACTCACAGCAACATCTATTATTCTGGGTATCATCCTGGCGATTGTGTTTGGCGCAGCGAACGCTTATCTTGGACTTCGTGTGGGGCTGACAATTTCCGCATCCATACCGGCGGCCGTTATTTCTATGGGAATCTGCCGCGGACTGCTGCGCAGGGATAATATTCTGGAAAACAATATGGTACAGACAATCGGGTCGGCGGGAGAATCTCTGGCGGCCGGAGCGATCTTCACCATGCCGGCGCTCTTTATGTGGGCAAAGGAAGGCGCCATGGACGTTCCCACGGTTTCCACCATCGCCATCATCGCCATGCTCGGCGGTACGCTGGGTGTTCTTTTTATGATCCCGCTGCGCAATGCCCTGATTGTAGAAGAGCACGGAACTCTCCCCTATCCGGAAGGAACGGCTTGTTCCGAGGTTCTTCTGGCAGGAGAAGAGGGAGGCGCCAGCGCGAAGGGCGTGTTCACCGGACTGGGTATTGCGGCGGTATACAAATTTATCGCAGACGGGCTGAAACTCTTCCCGTCCGAAATTGCCTATGATTTCAAAAACTACAAGGGCGCAGGCTGCGGGATGGATGTACTGCCGTCGCTGGTCGGCGTCGGCTATATCTGCGGACCGAAAATTTCCGCCTATATGTTTGGCGGTGGTATTATGGCCTGGTTTGTGCTGATGCCGCTGATTTTTGTATTTGGTTCGGCACTTCCGGATGCGGTTTATCCGGCATCCAAGACCATTGCGGAACTCGGAACCACCGGAATCTGGAGCAGCTATATCCGCTATATCGGAGCAGGAGCGGTTGCCTGCGGAGGACTGATCTCTCTGGTCAAGTCGTTTCCTATGATTATCCGTGCCTTCCGTAAATCCATGGCCAGCCTGAAAAACAAACAGGCGGTTTACACAAGGACAACCAAAGACCTGCCGATGAACTTTGTACTGATTCTGTCGGTGGTGATCATTCTGCTGCTCTGGCTGATTCCGGCTGTTCCGGTAAGTCTGCTGGGCGCAATTCTGATTGTTATATTCGGCTTCTTCTTTGTCACGGTGTCCGCCCGGATGGTGGGAATTGTCGGAAGCTCCAATAACCCGGTTTCCGGTATGACCATCGCTACACTTCTTATTACCACTATTGTGCTTAAGGTAACCGGAAACAGCGGAACCGGCGGTATGATAGCGGCAATCTCCATCGGATCGGTCATCTGTATTGCGGCTGCTATTGCCGGAGATGTTTCACAGGATCTGAAGACCGGCTATATTGTCGGAGCGACTCCCTGGAAGCAGCAGGCCGGAGAGATTCTTGGTGTCCTTGCGTCCGCCATTGCCATCGGTTTTGTTATGTATCTTCTGGATGCCGGGTACGGCTTTGGGTCACAGGAACTTCCTGCTCCCCAGGCGGGCATGATGAAGATGATTGTGGAAGGGGTTATGAACGGAAACCTGCCCTGGTCGCTGGTTTTTGTCGGTGTATTTATCGCTCTGATTGCAGAGCTGTTCGGTATTCCGGTTCTTCCCTTTGCTGTTGGTATGTATCTGCCGATCTTCTCTACTTCGGGCATTATGGTCGGTGGAGTGATCCGCCTGATTGTGGATAAAAAGAAAGAGGATGCAGAAAAGAAGAAAGCAAAGACAAATCGTGGTATACTGTTTGCGTCCGGTATGATTGCCGGAGAGGGACTGGTTGGAGTCCTGCTTGCGGTATTTGCGTTTGCCGGAATTGATATCGCGCTTCCGGCTGGACTGAATCAGGTTGGGTCTGTGCTGTTTTTTGCGGCGCTGATTGCCCTGTTTGTCATGGCCATTAACCGTAAGCCTGAAAAAGCGGAAAAGTAAGGGTATGATAACAGCCCTTTAAGGAGCGGCAGGAATGGCAAAAAAGCAAAAGGAGAATTTTCTGGATTATATTCCCCGGCCGAACCGGCTTTTTGAGACTTCTGTCAATAAAGCCGGGCACGTGGAAATTCTGACGGAGCATCGCGGATTTTACCATACGATTGCGCAGAAAATCTTCAAAAAACCGCGGTTTTCCCATATTGAGCTGGATGATTTCGGGACATTTGTCTGGAATCAGATGGACGGAGAGAGGGATATTTACCAGATTGGAGCAAATGTAAGGGAACATTTTGGAGAGAAGGCAGAGCCGCTGTATGAGCGGCTCTCCAAATTTATCAGGATTCTGCATGATCAGCATTATATTGTATATGAGAACAAGCTGACCGGAAAAAGCAGAGAAGCAGAACAGGAAAGGCAGCAAAATGAGAGTACTGGAAAAGCTTGAACCGAAGAGTGTGTTTTATTTCTTTGAGGAGCTGACGAAAATTCCGCGCCCGTCCTATCATGAGAAGGCGGTCAGTGATTATCTCGTTCAGTTCGCAAAGGATCGCGATCTGGAGGTGCACCAGGATGCCCTGTATAATGTAATCATTATCAAGGAGGCATCGGAAGGATACGAGGATGCGGAGCCGATCATTCTTCAGGGGCACATGGATATGGTGTGCGAAAAGGATCCGGGCGTTGCCAAAGATATGGAGAAAGAAGGCCTGGATCTGGAGATTGACGGAGATTATATCCGCGCAAGGGGAACCACCCTGGGCGGGGACGACGGGATAGCTGTTGCCTATGCGCTTGCTCTTCTGGATTCCAGAACCCTCCGGCATCCGCGGCTGGAGTTTGTCTGTACAGTCTCGGAGGAGGTCGGTATGGACGGGG
>ONLK01000017.1:64590-80363 GCA_900318615.1 uncultured Eubacteriales bacterium | reverse complement strand
TTTTATGTGTCCGGGAGGACGAAACAGCATAGAAGAAATTGATCCATGCGGGGGTAAAAGTACCTCCGCATTTTTATACCCGTTTTGAAGAGAATCCGCGAAATCCATAGGGGTTTCATTCACACAAGGGAGGTGCGCGTACTTGGTGGATTATATCGAAGTCGACATGAAGGAATTCATCGCCGGATGCGCGAAACGATTCTGTCCGACCTGCGGGCAGGAGATCCGGATAGATAAAAGCGGACACACCCTTGGCAGGCCCCGGAAGTTTTGCTCGGATGCCTGCAGGCAGAAATTCTGGAAGGCGCACCCGAAGGTAGAGGTGTGGGCCTCTTTTGAACAGAAGACCTGTCCGGTATGCGGCGAGTCCTTTTATGCCCAGCATGAAAAACGGCGGGAGCGGAAATACTGCAGCCGTGCCTGTGCCAACCGGGGACGGGCCGGGCGGAATAGTGAATAAGTCCATACGGAGGGAGCGGTTTATGCGTGTTGATTACATTTGTGAAAGCTGTGGGAAGGCGGGGCACAGAAGCTACGCACAGGGCAAGGTACCGTCACATTTCTTTTGCTCGGTAGCCTGTCAGAACAAATGGCAAAAAACTCGTCAGGACATTGTCGCTAAGAATAAGGATCCTGAGTTTCGCAAGAAAGTCAGTGAAGGGCTGAAGCAACGAAAGATCAAGCTCGGTGACCATTACCATTCCGATGAAGCAAAGAGAAAAATCGGCAATGCAACGATTGAGCATTGGGCAAACTACGACGATGAAACCAGAAACCGCATGCTCAAAGTGCTGCAAGGCAATGCCACTGTCCTGCGCACATACGGGCCTTATGACTTTGCGTGGAAACAGCTAAGCAATGCGATGTGTAGTTCCGGCATTTGTCATCGTTGTGGCTCAAAAGAAAACCTCCATGTGCATCACATTATCCCCGTGAAAGAAGGCGGGACAAGAGAGCTTGCGACAGTGATCCGCACCTCCTCCGGTACCCGTAAGATCCCAATCGCGGAGGACAGCGGCGAGGCCAGCTGGATTGATGAGGGCGAGGAGATCCCGGAGGCAGATGCGACCTTCGGCCAGACGACCCTTGCGGCCTACAAGATGGGCACCATGATCAAGATCAGCAACGAGCTGCTGCACGATTCCGCTTTTGACCTTGCTTCCTATATCGCACGCCGTTTTGGCGTCCGTATGGGAAATGCGGAGGAGAAGGCGTTCATCACCGGCGACGGTCAGGGAAAGCCCCTCGGGCTTCTGGCTGAGACCGGCGGTGTCCCGGTCGGCGTGACTGCCGCTTCCGAAACCGCTGTGAAGTTCGATGAGATCTTCGACCTCTACTACGCGCTGAAGAGCCCGTACCGGAAGAAGGCAAAGTTCCTCTGCAACGAGGCCCTGCTCCTGCAGCTGATGAAGATCAAGGACAAGAACGACAACTACATCTGGAAGCCGTCCCTCGAGGTCGGAAAGCCGGATACCGTGCTGTCCCGTCCGATCATCACCAGCTCCTATATGCCTGCTATCACGGCGGGCCAGAAGGCGCTGCTTTTCGGTGACTTCAGCTATTACTGGATTGCCGACAGGCAGAATCGCACCTTTAAGAGACTCAATGAGCTGTATGCCCGCACCGACCAGGTCGGCTTCATCAGCACCCAGCGTGTGGACGGCAAGCTCATCCTGCCGGAGGCGATTCAGGCCCTGAAGATGAGGGGCACGGCCCCGGCGGCAACTACGCCCACCGAGGGCTGAGGAAAGTGAGGTGACCGGTCATGGCGCTGATTACGCTTGAGGAAGCCAAAAAGTACCTCCGGGTGGATTCGGCGGATGAGGATGTCATGACCGGCATCCTTTTATCCTCCGCCTGTAAACTCTGTGCGGATGTGGCGAGGCTATCAGAAGAGCAGTGGGCGGCGGTGGATTCGGATGAAGAGTCCTCCGCCCTTTATGCTGCGGATGAGCTTACCCATATCCGGGAGGTCATGAAGGTGGCGATCCTTTATACGGTCGGGTATCTCTTCGAGCACCGGGAGAAAGCCGACTACCATGAACTCACGCTGACACTTAGGTCGCTCCTTTTTGCAATCCGGGAAGGGGTGGTGTGATGAATATCGCAGGGATGCGGGTACGGATCACCATAGAGAAAAATGAGACAGTGATCGATAAATACGGCAACCATAAATCGGTATGGACAGATTACTTCACCTGTTGGGCTTCCGCCTCCAAAGGCAACACCAAAGCCGATGAGGAGGAGGCTGCGGGCCATACCGAAGAGGAAGACCGGATGAACTTCACCGTCCGCTGGTGCTCTGAGACCGATGCGGTGGACAGCAAACACTACCGCATTCTTCTCTATGGCCGGATTTACAACATTGTCGCCGTTGATGATCAGGGCTTTCGGAGGAAGAGCCGGAAGTTTACGGCGGAGCTTGTGGAGAGGTGAGCGTTATGGGAAAGAAAGTATCCATTGACCAGCTGGCCGATGCAGTAAACGAACAGCTGCAGGAATACAACAAGCTCTCTGCCAAGGTCGTAAAGGCTGCGGTCACGAAAGCAGGGAATGCGGTAAAGAAAGACATCGGTGCGAATGCTCCGAAAAAATCCGGGCGCTATGCAAAAAGCTGGCGCACGAAGAAAACGAAGGAGACTTCTACCGAGCTTCAGGTAACGGTCTATTCCCCGTCCCGGTATATGCTGGCTCATCTCCTTGAGCATGGCCATGCCAAGCGCGGCGGCGGGAGGGTGCGGGCCATCCCGCATATTGCACCGGCAGAGGAAGCGGCGGAAGAGGTACTTATGAAGGATATCGAAAGGGGGCTTAAAAGTGGATGAAAATAAGATGCAGGAGTTGACCCGCCTGCTTACCGAAACGGGCATTCCCTTTGCTTACGATCATTTCGCGGAAGGCGAATCCCCTGAGCCTCCATTTATTACGTTTCTGATCCCGGCGTCGGACAACTTTTCCGCCGACGGGTTTGTGTATCTGAAAGTGGATGTCGTGCATATCGAGCTCTATACCGATGAGAAGAATCCGGAAACGGAGGCCCAGGTAGAAGAAGTGCTTGATCGTCACGGCATTTTTTATGACAAGACCGAGGTCTGGATCGAAGAAGAAAAACTCTATGAAGTCCTCTGGTCATTTGAAAGGAAGGTAACAGACAATGGCTACGAAGAAGAATAAGGTGAAATACAATCTGAAGAACGTGCATGCCGCCATCCTGACCAAAGGGGACGACGGCACGTTTACCTATGCAAAGCCGGTGGCGATCCCGGGTGCGGTATCCCTCTCGCTTGATGCAGAAGGGGAATCCTCCCCGTTCTATGCCGACGGCATCGTGTATTTCCGTTCGAGCTCCAACAACGGCTATTCCGGCGACCTGGAACTGGCCCTCATTCCGGAGTGGTTCCGCACAGATGTCCTGCAGGAAGAAAAGGACAGTAACGGCGTCCTTGTTGAACGGTCGGATATTACGGAGTCGGTTTACTTTGCCCTGCTCTTTGAGTTTGACGGCGATGTGAATGCGATCCGCCATGTGCTTTATAACTGCACGGTGGCAAGGCCGACGATCGAATCCTCCACGAAGGAAGCGAGCATTGAGCCGGGAACGGAGACCCTGTCCCTCACGGCAGACCCGAGGGAGGACGGCCTTGTGAAATCCCGCACCGGCGATGACACGACGACCGTCACTTATAACAACTGGTACAAGAACGTGTATGAGCCGTCTGCTGCGATCAGCACATCCGGCGGTTCGGGCAGTGGGACAAGCGGAACCTGACAGGAGGAATAGGGCATGTTGCAGTAAACAGTAGAAATCTGTGGGAAAGAAGTAAAGTTCCGGTCTTCGGCCTCGGTGCCGAGGCTCTACCGGGCCAAGTTCGGTCGGGACATTTTCAAAGACCTCAGCAAGCTTGAGAAAGCCTATAAGGAGCGGGGCAGCGAGGAAGGCAGTGCGATGGAGATCGAGGATCTGGAAATCTTCGAGAATGTCGCCTACATCATGGCCTTCCATGCCGACCCGACGATCCCGAAGACGATCGATGAATGGCTGGAAGAATTTGATATGTTCTCCATCTATGAGGTGCTTCCGGAGATCTTGGAGCTCTGGGGCACCAACCTCATCACGGATGTGGAGGCTAAAAAAAACCAAAGAAAAGCAGCCGGGAAATAACGACGGCGCTTTTTCTCCTCCGGTGTCTGGAGGTCGGGCTTTCGCTTTCGGATCTCGACCTCCTCACCATCGGGATGGTGCTGGATATCTGGACGGAGAAGGGGAATGACGGCGAGAAATATGAAATGCAGGCAGAAATAAGGGAAGCAAATCAGCATGATTTCGATGTCTTTTGAGCATGAAAAATCCCCACTTCCTGCCGGAGGTGGGGAGAAGAATTACTTGTCGTCATAGTGGCCACGGCATGCGGCGATATAAATTCTGCCATCCTCGATGTGATAAACCAGACGGTCTTTTTCATTAATTCTTCGGCTGAATTCGCCTTGCAGGTTTCCTTTTAAAGCCTCTGGTTCACCGATGCCGGTAAGCGGGCCGTTGCGTTCAATGTCCTTGATGAGCTGGTTGATCCGTTTGATCGTTTTCTTGTCCTGTGTCTGCCAGTACAGGTAATCATCCCATGCATCATCTGACCAGATTTTTTCACTCATCATCAACCTCGATTAATTCATGGGCGGTGCCTTTACCGGCTTTCAATTCAGCTACAGATTTCATGATGTATGCCTGATTGGATGCACTGTAGAACGGGTCATCCTGCCTGATGTCAAAGGGAATGCGACGCTCCCTTAAAACGGCCTTGACATACATGTTGATGGCGGCAGACGTGGTCAGCCCGACAGAATTGCAGAAGGAATCGAACGCGCTTTTATCCGCTTCATCTACACGGGCAGTTAATGTAGAAAGTGCCATACGATCACCCCCTTTCTCTTGTTTGACTTAATAATAGCACTAAAAGAGCACAAAAGCAAGCTTTCGTGTGCGGGTTGTCTGCAAAAATATTAGATGGCGCATGGAGGACTCTTATGGAAATGATCTGTAACAAATGCGGTGCGGTGATCCCAAAACCGGATCTTAAGACCATCCGGGACGGGGAGATCGAACACACCTATTTTTTATGCCCGGACTGCGGGGAAGCATACCGGGTCAGCACGACGGATAAACATCTGCGCAAGCGCATCGAGGATTATAACAGGATGTCTGCCCGCGTAAGGAAAGGGAACTGTACAAAAGAGTTCCAGAAGCGGGTGCAGAAGGTAAAGGAAGACAATGTACGAAGGAGCCGGGAGCTTGCGAAAACGCATCCACTGGCTCCTTTGCTGCATGCGGAATAAGGAAGGAAAGGAGGCGCAGCAATGGCAAACCGGATCAAGGGCCTGACGGTAGAGATTGACGGCAGTACGACCGGTCTTGATAAGGCACTGAAGAATGTCAATTCTACCATCAGGGATACCCAGACACAGCTAAAAGACGTGCAGCGCCTCTTAAAACTCGATCCTTCAAACACCGAGCTGCTTTCCCAGAAGCAGCGGCTCCTTAAGGATGCGATCGGAGAGACCAAGGAGAAGCTCGAAACATTAAAGACCGCACAGGAGCAGGCAAAGAAGCAGCTCGAAGAGGGGACGCTCGGGCAGGACAAGTATGATGCCCTGCAGCGTGAGATCGAGGAGACCGAGCAGTCCTTAAAAAATCTGGAGTCGCAGGTATCGACCACCTATGCGGCACTGGAAAAGATCGATGAGACCGGAAAGAAGTTCCAGCAGGTCGGCGACAAGATGGCTGGTGTCGGAAAGACGATGACCACCCATGTAACAGCGCCGATCGTAGGTATTGGTGCAGCGGCGATTAAGACGACCGCTGACTTTGATGCCCAGATGAGTAAGGTCTCTGCCATTTCCGGGGCCACCGGGAAGGACTTTGATGACCTGCGTGCCAAGGCCCGGGAGATGGGAGCGAAGACCAAGTTCTCGGCCTCGGAAGCCGGGGAAGCCTTTGAGTACATGGCGATGGCCGGATGGAAGACCGGGGATATGCTGGATGGTATCGAGGGCATTATGAACCTGGCTGCCGCTTCCGGCGAGGATCTGGGCACGACCTCCGATATCGTGACGGACGCCCTGACGGCGTTCGGCCTGTCCGCCAAGGACTCCGGGCATTTCGCGGATATCCTTGCTGCCGCCAGCACGAATGCGAATACGAACGTGTCCATGCTGGGCGAGTCATTCAAATATGCGGCCCCGGTTGCTGGTGCCCTTGGGATCAATGCCGAGGATACCTCAGTAGCGCTGGGCCTTATGGCAAACGCCGGTATCAAGGCATCGCAGGCAGGTACGTCCCTTCGGACGGGCTTACCAACCTTGCGAAACCGACAAAGCAGATGCAGACCTACATGGACAGGTACAACATTGCTCTTGTGGAGAATGATGATGGTTCCATCAACCTGCGGGAGACGATGATTTCCCTCCGGGAGAAGATGGGGAACCTGTCCGAATCTGAGCAGGCAGCTGCGGCTTCTGCGATCTTCGGGAAAAACTCCATGGCGGGCTGGCTTGCCATTATCAATTACAAGAACAGCAAATGCCCCAAGGGTCAGAGTCCTGCGTGGAGAAAGATCCCCGGTGCAGCGGGTGCATGCGCCAGCGCTGGAAGAAAAACGAAACCGCACCAGGGTCGCTGCCTACTGCCGGGTTTCCACAGACCACGAAGATCAGGAAACTTCATTTGAAGCCCAGCAGACACATTTTACCAATCTGATCAGCGGGAATCCCGGCTGGGAGCTGGTAGGCATTTACGCCGACGAGGAATCAGGCACACGGGCACAGACGCGTGAGAACTTCATGCGCATGATTGCTGACTGCGAAGCCGGGAAGATCGATATGGTGCTTTCCAAGAGCATCAGCCGGTGGGCCAGAAATACGCTGGATTCCCTGAAATACATCCGGAAGCTGAAAGCGCTGGGGATCCCGATCTTTTTTACAAAGGAAAACATCAATACGATGGACGCGGGCGGAGAGGTTCTGGTCACCATCCTTGCCTCCATTGCACAGCAGGAATCAGCCTCCATCAGCCAGAACGTACAGATCGGCGTGCGTTATCATTACCAGGAAGGCAAGGTGTGCTCCGGTGTCCACAGGCTCCTTGGTTACAACCGTACACCGGACGGTTCCCTCGTGATCGTACCGGAGGAAGCGGAGATTGTTCAGAGAATCTTCCGGGATTACCTTGACGGCTATTCCCCGAAACACATCGCCCGGATGCTGGCGGAGGAAGGGGTGGACGGCAATAAGATCACTTCCGGCGGTACGGTGTTTGAACGCAACTGGAATGATCAGGGCATTACTTACATTCTGAAGAACGAAAAATACAGCGGAGACTTGCTCCTGCAGAAATACTACACGGTTGATTTCCTGACAAAGAAGGTAGCGTCGAACAACGGACAGCTTCCTCAGTATTTCGTGGAAAACAGCCACGAGCCCGTGATTCCGAGAGAAATCTTCCAGCAGGTGCAGGCAGAGATGGCGCGAAGAAGAAAGCACTGGCAGGAATTCAAGTATTAGCACAGCAACGTGCTTTCCTCCAAAGTGGTGTGCGGAAACTGCGGCCTGCCCTACAGGCAGAGCAGCACTTCTTTGCTAAAACAACGCGGCAATCTGGGCAGAATCGCAAATAAACCGGGGGTTTCGTTGCCGTATGTAGGGGTTGTTCTTATGCTTGGTGAGTGGGTGGACTTTCATTGGGAAGTAGACGGCAAAATGTACGATTTCAGCATGCCGGGCGGCGGATTTGTATCATTCCGTAACCTCATTGAAGTGCTGGGTATAGTTAATGGGACAGACAAAGGGAAAATTGAGGATTATGCTGATGCAGAAAATGTCGGAACGTCAGAGGAATATATAGACCAATTCCTTGCGGATGTGAATAAACTGGAGTTTTCGGATCCGGAGCTGGTGAGTGTCAGTAAGGTAGAGGAAAACACGACGGTTGGGACGATTAAGGATGCCCTTGGCCTGGTGTGTGAATATAGCGCAGAACTGACGGAAGAAGAGATCGGGAAGATCAATACCACGGAAGTGACCGCTGCAGACTGGGCGCTGATAAGCCTGAAGGCATTTGATACAGAAGAGAATCTGACGGTCACCATGAAGGACGGTGAAGTATTCACAATTCGGGTGACGGATCAGAAAAACGGGAAGTGGTATGCGCCGGGGACGACAGTGACCATAACCAGGGATACTGTCTTCTACGCGGACTGGATTTCCGGACAGCTATAAAAAGGGAAGCGCCTCGGGAACTGTGGCTGATACTCCTGATACAACCGGTTTTGTGACCACGGAGCTCTTTGACTATAATGAGCTGATTAATACGAATTTCATGCACGCGGCCACGGTAACAGTGAATTCGCCGAATCCCTGGCCGCCGGGTAATCCCAACACCCACTCCGAGACATGGACGGCAAAGGGAGATTTTCAGTTTATCAGCTGGAATTATTACCGGAATCCGCAGAATTCCATCGGTATGCCCGCAAACCGGAATGATTACAGTACCTACCGTGCCACGACGCTCTCACGGGGAATCTATACCAACAATACATCTGCTATCAACAGACTGTTTGACAACAGCAGCTTCGTTGGCAAGACAGTGGTGGGAGAAGGGAATTACCTTTTCCGATACAACGAGACGACCGGATACTATTACTACGACAGCGACATTAATGCTGCTACGTATAATCAGAATGACGGACGGTTTTACGTATATCAGAATAAGGAGTATATCGACGACGGTAATGGTAAAAATCTGACTAACTTCCTGCCGTTTAATGATTATCCGGGTGGTAGTTCCGTTGCGCAGAATACGGGTGCTACGAACTACTGGTTCGGTATGAAAAACACGATCAATTTTTCACTTCCCGACGATGTGGGGACAACCAACGCCAACAAGATTGATGACCAGGACATGGTCTTCAAATTCTCAGGCGATGATGATGTGTGGGTTCTGGTGGACTGAAAACTGGTGCTGGATTTAGGCGGCATCCATAACCGTGCGGGCGGAACTATAGATTTCTCTACGGGAAAGGTTACGACCTTCTTCGGAACCATCCCCGACTACGAGAATGGTCACGCTTCGGGTATCAGCAGCTATACCAGTCCCGACCTCATGTCGCTGAAGGAAGGAAATCACACCATCACGGTGCTGTATCTGGAACGAGGGAGTTCGTTTTCGAACTGCTCGATCTATTTCAATCTGGTTCCGCCCAAAAAGACCTTTGAAATTGCAAAAACACTGGCAGGACTTACAGAGGAAGACCGGGCAAAGTACAAGAATCAGTCCTTTACCTATCAAATATACGTGAAGGACAAAGACGGGAATGTTTCCCTCTATAACACTCCTGCCAATCCCAAAGACCGGGAGAAAGCGTTATATACAAAGCAGGACGGTACAACCGAACGGATTGAGATCACGAACGGAGCCGTTACGCTCAAAGACGGCGAGAGCGTGAAGCTTCGCTGGCTGGACAGGCGGGACACCTTCTATGTCATGGAGATGAATCTGAACGGGAAACAGTTCGGGGATCCCACGGCGGTGGAGACCTGGACAGACAGCAGCGGGACGGTGCAGTCAAAAGTCGCGGTGCTGACTTCTTCTGCTGCAGAAACAGAAGATCTCAAAAACTGGTCAACCGATACGACAAATATGTTTGTGCTGAGCGACGACGAGAAGGTGACTTTCACCAACACTCTAAAGGAGACATCACTGGAGATCGATATGATATGGGATGATTCGGAGCCTTCGCACGGGGCGGTGGTCTTCACTGTTTCGGCTTATGCGGAAGATGGAGGGAAGCAGACGCCCGTTGAGGTGGAAGCGCTGAGAGAAAACGGAGCAGCCAAAACCTTCACTCTGGACAGTAGCAACAGCTGGCATACATCCATTGAGCACCTCCCGGTTTATATGCCGGCCACCGGTGACGGGAAAGCCGGGAGCATTACCTATTCTGTGGAGGAGACGAAAGTTCCCGGCTACACCACTACCTATAAGAAAGAAGCTGCGGGAAACGGTTGGAAATGGACGATCACGAACACCGCAAAAGCACACGGAAAGATCACGGTGGAAAAGCAGTGGAAGGATGCGGATGGAAGCGACCTGCCTGGGCATCCAGATAGCATTGCCTACACCGTTTACCAGTTCAGTCATATTCATGAATGGGGCTATTGGGAAGGAGAAACCTGGAAGAGCGGCGAGTGGAAGACAGATAAAGAGGCGACCGAGGAGGAAGAAGGCCATGCCTACCAGGTCTGCAAATATAACAGCACTCATAGGAACGAGCGGATTCTCGCCAGAGTGGTGGAGACAAGTCCGGCAGCTGATTCCGCGGACTGGGAGACGACATACAGCGGGCAGGAAAACGGCCTTGCCAATAATGGAAAGGTGACCATAGTCAACAAGGTAAAGCCGAAAAAGGGATCGCTTCTGATCATCAAAAAAGTAACCTATAACAACGGTGCTGTTCCGCCAGGAAAGGAAAGCCTTGTCAACCAAACATTTACTTTTGCAGTAACAAAAGACGGAAAAGCCTTACCCCAAAGCCCATTTAACCTTACGGTCAAAAATGGCAGCTTCGCAAGTCTGCTGATTGAAGATTTGGATCCGGGAGATTATACCATCACAGAAACCGGCAGCGGCGGATTAACGCTTACGACTGTATCCGGTGGGAAAACAACAGACCTTGCGGCTGGCACAGTAACGGTGACTGTTACCGCGGGAAACCAGACCGAGGAACAGCTTGCAGGTGATGCCAAAGCGGAGTTCACCAATAATCTGTCGGGGGACACGGGCTTTTCCTTCAGTAAAGTCTGGGCGAAGGAGAGTGCAGGCCTGAATCCCGTGCCCGCGGATGGTTTGAAAACCTGGGAATCCGGGAATACAATCCATGTAACCATAAAGCGGATTGCACAGGATGCGCAGGCGGCAGATACTTCCTTTAGCCTTAGCTATGAGATCGGAAGCGGTAACGGTCCATTTATGCCGGTGAATACAGACCTTTCCGATGTGGATAAGACAAAGTATCAGCTGACAAAGGCGGTCTCAACAGACCAAAAGCGGACTACCTTTACGATGGACATGGTTCTGGAGAAGCTGAATGCTGACGGGAAACCGTACACATATTATGTGGAGGAGACATCTGCGTCCGGAAATACACTTTACAACACCTATTATGGAAAGTTAAGTGACGGCGGTGTCAGCAGAACGCAGGGAGCGACATATGCCAAAGATGGTGAGGTTATCATCAACCAGGAATATTGCGGATATGAACTTCCCTCCACAGGCGGGTCCGGGACCGGCCGCCTCTATCTCTTCGGCCTTATGCTCATCGCCTGCGCAGGAGCCGGGCTGGTGATGAAGCGGAGAAGGAAAGCAGTATAACAGCAGCTTTACAGAAGAGCTGGTTTCAGAATATGGGATCAGCTTTTTTGCCGTTGATGGAGGAGTATGCGTAAGCTATAATTGGATGAGGGGAGACAGCAGGAATCCCGCTCTGTAAAGAAGAGGATAGAGCCTGCCTGTGAACCGCATGATTCGGAGAAAGGAAAAGAAAGCTTGGATAAAACATCGAAAGACGAACTGCCGCAGGCAGGCGCAGGATGGAAGAGCAGCAGGAGGCGCCGGGCAGGAAAGCTGTGCCTGATTCTGGGACTTATTCTTGTCTTCGCCGCGGCAGGATTGACCCTTTACAACATTCTGGATGGTGCGCGCGCTGAAAAGGAGAGTGCACAGATCGCCAAAAAGCTGACGGATGATTTGCCGGATGAGCTGGATGAGCCGGATGATGCGCGAAATACATTGCAGCAAATGTCCGGGGCGGTACCGGACATGCCCACGAAATGGATTGACGGATATGAATATATTGGAACGCTGGAGATAAATAGCCTGAACCTGACGCTGCCTGTGATGGCGGATTGGGACTACACCCGGCTTCGCATCAGCCCGTGCCGCTATGCCGGCAGTTATCTGACGGATGATCTGGTGATCTGCGGACACAACTATGCAAGGCACTTCAGTCCGATCAAAGAAATCGCCATCGGAGCGGAAGTGGATTTTATTACCGTGGATGGGGTCCGTTATTCTTATATAGTAGCCAACCGGGAGACCCTGATGCCCACCTTTGTGGCGCAGATGATTGAGAATGATAAGAACAGCGGGAGCACAAGCGACTGGGATCTTACCTTATTCACCTGCAACCCTATGGGACAGACCCGCTGTGCGGTACGGTGCAGCCGCAAGAATTGAGTAAGGCCGTTTATTACCGGCGTTTGAAGGAGAAAAGCACGATTGCCGGCAGTCGGAATCTCATTCTGATTTTGCAAAAATGTGACATTTATTTTAAACCGGTATGATAGCACGAGAAGAGTTCTGATTTTATAATTTATGGCGGAAACAGATAGGAATATCTGTATCATCAAAAAAATAGCTCCATTGCCAGCGGCAGCCGAAAGGAGAGAGTAAAAAAAGATGAAAAAATCCGCCATAACCGCCATGATGATCGTGTTGGGAGTTTCCGTTTTTACCGGGTGTACAGCTGCAGAACATAAAAAGGAAAACAGGACAGCGTTCTTCCAGGTTACAGTTTCCGCTGAACCGAACGACTTTTTTATTAATAATGAAGCGAATAATGAAAACGTAGCGGAGGATTGGCTGGAAAGTCAGGCGATTGCCGAGGGAACCAATGAAGAGGACTGAGCTTTAGCCGCTCAGCCATTGCACAGTTGACTAATCCTGCTTCAGATGCCGTACTGACGCGTCAGACGCGCGGTTTCGTCCCTCATGGCCCGGACAATCGAATCGGGAGCCGTAATTCGGACATTTTCACCCAGAGCAAAGATCCATCCCAGAAACTGCCGGCTGGGTATGACATCAACGTGAGCCGTGAAGTGCTCATGGTCCTTCGGAAAGAGGGCTATGTCCGTCCCGAGACGGTCAATCAGGACAGCCGCCATATCGCTGGTTCCTTCCAGCGTGACCCGCACAGTGTCCCCACCGTACATGCCAAACAGACAGTTTGAGTATTTTGCCATGTCAAATTCCTGAAACTTACGTGCACCTTCACGCGCAGCACCGGATATTGTCAGATCAAGCATTTTATCCACGCGATAGTGCTTGATCTTTTCATCTTCCGCGTCGTAGGCAACCAGATAGTAATACTCATCGAACCACATCATGCACCAGGGACTGACCTGATACAGAGCACCGCCATGGCGAAGAATGCGCTTTTTGTTCACATCCCATTGAAAATAATGGAATGTAATCTGGCAGTCCTGATCGATGGCAGTGTAAATTCTGTCCACATTATAATAAATCTGGTTATTATTTGTTTTCACTCTTCCGGCGATGACCACCTGCCGCTGCAGCTGACGGGCTTCATAAGTGCTGGCCATGGATTCAATCTTCTCAATCAGCACCTTGGACTTTTCGTCCGGAATGAATTTGGCTGCCTGAACGCTGTCCACGAGAAGCTTCAGCTCGGGAAGCTCGAATTTGCGGTTCCCAAGATGATAATAAGTATTCCGTCCGCGGCGTTCCTGGATGATATCCAGTCCGAAGCGGCTCAGCTCGTCCAAATCCCGGTAGATCGCCTTCCGGTCAGCCGTTATGCCATACGTGCGAAGATGTGCAAGGATCTCCTTCATCGTTAGGTCATGCTCATCATCCGTAAATTCAGTAAATATTTGGCAAAGGTACAGCATCTTTAGTTTCTGATTATCACCGCTCATGTAATCCCCCGTTCATCAATCGAGTTCCCTTTTAGAAAATAGAAAAATACCGATCAGCAGAGGGACAGCTACATAAGCCGCCATCCCTGCCAGGCGGAGTAAGTCAGGTAAAATATTTCCACCCGGCTTCTCGCAGAAGGAAGAGGTCAGGCCGGAAAGCGTGAATGCGGCTATGCGCTTTCCGATGGACTTTCCAACGCTTATACGTCCGGTAAGATCATTGAGGAAGGACTGGACCATTCCGGATGAGACCATCAGATAGACGCCAAATCCGGTCATTTCATTCATCCCGCCGTACAGAAACATCATGCCGATGGCAGAGCAGGAGAGGATCCGGATGTAAGCCATGATTACCGGCAGCAGGATGGCCCGGATATCTGTGATTTTCACAGCAGTGCCGGCCAGGGCGGGAACGTAGATCAAAATAGCACACACAATGGCGGCATTGAAAGCACCAAGGAGAGCTATTTCGACAAACTTTGTAAGGTAAGCCGCCGGGCGGGTCATTCCGCGCCCGATGGCTGTCTGCATGGTTCCGGCACGAAAATCCTCCGACAGAACAAAGTGGTAGAGAAATGTACCTAAATACAGCGGCATAAACAGTATGCAGGATGAAATTTCATTTTTGTATCCGGATGACCTGCCGGAAATACTCAGCAGGGAAAATCCGGCGGCGGCCGCAAACTCCAGAAGCATGAGGATGATAAAACTCTTCTTCAGGGTTATCCGGTGAAGATCCGCATTCAGATATCTTCTCATGACTGTTTTCCGCCTCCTTCCGGCTGATAAAAGTAATCCTCCAGAGCTGTGCTGGCTTCATTGACCTTTTCTGCCTGAATCCCCTGCTGTGAAAGTATGGCGCAGGCTTTATCCAGATCATTCATTGGTACAGTAAGGCCGGAAAATTTTCTGGTGTTTAGCAGATCGGATTTTTCAAACTCATGGATGATTTTTCCGCCCTTCAAAATTCCGAAACGGTTAGCTGTAAGCTCCAGGGAAGTGAGATCATTGGAAGTGAGCAGAATAGTTGTCCCGTTTTCTTTATTCAGGGCTGTAAGATAATTGCGTATCCGTTCCTTTTCCCTGGCATCGCTTCCGCCGAACGGCTCGTCGAGAATGAGAAGTTCAGGATTCCCGAGGAGAGCATTCGCTATTCCAAGGCGCTGCTTCATGCCTTCAGAGAAGTGATCAAAGGTGCATTTCCGGTCGATTTGATCCAGGCCTGCCGCCCTGAGAACCCGGGTGATTTCCCGGTGACCGCCTTTAACACCCTTTAATCTCCGGTAATAGTTCAGGTTTTTGCGGGCGTTCAGCTCCGGAAAGAAATGAGTCCCCAGAAGAAAACCGATCCGTGACCGGCGGGTTCGGATTTCCGTTTCATCGGATGTTCCGTTGATATAAAGGTTTCCGGCTGAAAATTCCGTCAGTCCGAGGATCATCCTGAGAAGAGTTGTCCGCCCGGAGCCATCCTGCCCGATGAGGGCATAGATATCTCCGCGCTGAACATGGATCGTGGCCCCCGTAAGTACCTGATGGGATCCGTAGCTTTTATGGACACAGTCCGCGTACACGGCGTATATTTCCGGACGAATCTCCTGCGGACCGTCCAGAGGAGAGCTGTCCCGGGCGGTATCGGGCATATCGGAAGCATCGGACACAGCGGTCTGGCTGGCACCGGTATGGCTGTTTTTATTCTCCTCACCGGGTGCAGCCGGACTCCACGTTTCTTCCGGAACATAATTTTCCGGCGGAGTTTCCAGAAACACGCGGTTTCCTTCATCGGAAGATGCCGGTGCATCCGCAGTGCTTTCCGGCGGCCCGGATGAGGCGTTGGAAGCTTCGTTTGAAGCATTATCCGGTAAAGAAGCTTCATCATTCTGTGGAAAGGATGTATTCAGATCGTTATCTGTCATAGCAGTACCTCCGCACTTGCGTTTCTGCTGTAGTATGGTTTAATTATAATGTCTTGAAGATGACAAAACAATAAAAAGGAAATAAAATGTCGGCTG